>JBIOHJ010000118.1:0-10311 GCA_044448905.1 Bacteroidia bacterium
ATGATTAACATAGTGCATATACCATTTCACCTGGACGGGGGCTTCGCGACCCGTCAGGTGAAATCAACAGGTAATTTCTGATGATGATAAAGTGTTTAGCAACCGGAAAATTTTTATTGGAAATTAAATTTATTATAATTAACCTTGCAGGGAATTAATTCCCTGCAAGGTTATTTTAAGTTGACAAAAACTACTAAGTGAAAACAAAAATATATTTACCCGTAGTCTGCATTGGTTGTTTATTGCAAATAACAAACATTCAGGCACAGTCTTTTATATTATACGGAGATAAAACGTTTGGAGGAGATCAATTGGAAATGAGTCAGAATATTCTTTATGACGGAAATGATAATTTTATAATAGGAGGATTTAGCGCAACAAACATAAATGGTGATAAAACTGATTCACTGTGTGATCCTGCTTTTGAAGATATATGGATTTTAAAAATTGATACTGCTTTTAATATTATCTGGCAAAACAGCATGGGAGGTGAAAGTTTCGATTTATTTCCGAGAATGAGTTTTTTAACAGGTCAAGAAGCTATAGTCTTTTCCAATTCTGCAGATTCCGATAGTGCCTCTTGTGATAAAAGTGAGAACAACCGAGGCTCAAGAGATTATTGGGTTTGCCTTGTTGATTCAAGTGGTAACAAGCTTTGGGATAAAACACTTGGTGGATTTGATCAGGATCACGGACCATGTATTGTTCAACTTTCTACTGGTAAATATATCGTTAGTGGTTCTTCCAACTCTACAATAGGTGGAGACAAGACCGTGCTTAACAATGGCTCATCTGATTTCTGGACTCTCAAGTTAGACAGCCTTGGTAACAAGTTATGGGATAAAGTTTATGGCGGAACAGATCAGGAGATGGAAGGCAGTAATGACGAGTTTTCCGTTCTAGCCTGTTCTGGAGATGATTTTATTTTAGCGGGAGTTACACTTAGTCCCATAAGCGGTGATGTTTCTGATTCTAGTCGCGGACTTGAGGATATATGGATAATTAAATGCGACAGTAGTGGTAATAAAAAATGGGATAGAAGATTCGGAGGTAGCAGTAACGACCGTCCAGCACATATTATTAACACTATTGATAATGGATTTATATTATGCGGGAATACATCGTCCCCTCAAGATGGTGATGTAAGTGAACCTCCACGAGGCTCTGCAGATTGGTGGGTGATAAAAATGGATTCCCTTGGCAATAAGCAATGGGACAGAAGGTATGGAGGTAATCAATGGGATCGATCATATTTTATAAAAGAAGTAGCCGGTGAAGGATATTGGATATGCGGGGGAACGTCAAGCGATAGCTCTTTTGAAGTAAGCGAACCTACTTATGGATTTGGCGATTTCTGGATGTTAAAAATTGACAGTGTCGGAAATAAACTTTGGGATAAACGTTTTGGTGCGAATGGTACAGATATGCTAATTAATTTTGTCATTTTACCAGATACTTCCATCGTTTTATGCGGCTATGCCGATAGCGGTGCTTCCGCAGTAAAAACTGATGTGGGTAAAGGAGGATATGATTACTGGTTAGTGCATTTTAAATACGGGTATAATACGGTTAGTGTAAATGAGCTAACCAATCCAAATAATTCAGTTACCGTTTTTCCCAACCCTGCACAGGATATTATAAATATAACATCCACACAAAACTTTACTGCTGACCTCTTTGTATTATATGATGCAACTGGGAGAAAGGTAATAGAGCAAAAGATAAATAAAACAGCTACTGTAAACGTTAGCCAATTGCGGCAAGGTATTTATTTTTATGAGGTGAGGGATAGGGAGGGGAGAAAAGTGTATGGGAAATTGATAAAGCGATAAAATAAAAACCGCAAAATACAGCAGGTTTTCAAAACCTGCCGGGTGCCGGGGAGCAAAACGTAAAATCAGCTTCCAATCTTTTCAACCAGCTCGGCTACCCGTGTAGAGTATCCCATTTCGTTATCATACCAGCCGAATACTTTTACCATTTTGCCCAATACCGATGTGAGCTGCGCATCAAAGATGCATGAATGTGTATTGCCAATAATATCAACCGAAACTATGGGGTCTTCAGTGTACTGAAGAATTCCTTTTAAATTGGTTTCGGATGCTTTCTTAAAAGCGGCATTCAACTCTTCGGGCGTGGTTTGTTTTTGCAAAATGCAGGTAATATCGGTAAGCGAGCCGCTTATAACCGGAACACGGATACCGGCTCCGCCAATCTTACCTTTTAATTCAGGAAAAATATCGGTAATGGCTTTTGCGGCACCTGTAGTAGTCGGAATTATGGAAACTGCGGCCGCGCGCGCCCTTCTTAAATCTTTATGCGGGGCATCGTGAAGGCTCTGGTCGCCCGTGTAAGCGTGTATGGTTGTAATTTGTGCCGATTCGATAATCCAGTTTTCGTTCAGAATCTTAAGCATAGGCGCAGCGTTATTCGTAGTGCACGAAGCGTTGGAAATAACTTTTTCGCTGCCGTCAAGTATGGTATCATTCACGCCAATTACAATGGATTTTAAATTCCCGGTAGCCGGAGCCGATATGATTACTTTTCTTGCACCGGCTTTACAATGCGCTTCGGCTTTGGCAGCTTCGGTAAACCTGCCTGTTGATTCGATTACCACATCAATACCCAGTTTTGCCCAGGGCAAAAGCGATGGATCTTTTTCGGCATAAACAGTTATTGTTTTTCCGTTAACCAATAAAGAATTACTCGTAGCGCTTACTGTTCCTTTAAACCCTCCGTGAACCGAATCATATTTAAGCAAATGGGCAAGTGTGGCAGGATCGGTAAGATCATTCAACGCAACAACCTCGATAGATGATCGCTCAATTAATTTTTTAAATGCGGTGCGTCCTATACGCCCGAAACCGTTTATCGCAACTTTAATCATAATTAGAATTTAGAAATTGGAAAATTAAATATTGTAAAAAATTTAGTCAAACCAAATGCCTTTCGGCATGATAAGATGATCGAACGAGCGGGCCGCTTTCCACGTAGCGGAATCCCATTTGCAATCCAATGCCTTTATATTTTTTAAACCTGTCGGGATGTACGAACTCATAAACCGGTAAATGTTGTTTTGTTGGCTGAAGATATTGTCCGAGAGTCAGAATCTGCACTCCGTTTCGCAGCAAGTCTTCCATGGTTTGAAGAGTTTCGTCTTCCGATTCACCTAATCCCAGCATTATCCCTGATTTTGTTCTTGCCCCCGACTCACTTATCGCTTTTAATACTTCCAGGCTGCGGTCGTATTTTGCCTGTACGCGAACTTGCTTTGTCAATCGCCTTATGGTTTCAAGATTGTGAGAAATTACTTCAGGCTTTTCATCAATTATCATTTGCAGACTTTCAAAGTTTCCTTTAAAATCTCCTATCAGGGTTTCCATAGTAGTGCCGGGAGAAATTTTTCTTACCGCACGAATTGTTTCCACCCAAACAGAAGCTCCGCCATCGGACAAATCATCACGGTCAACACAGGTGATAACACAATGTTTTACACTCATCAGCTTTACACTCTTTGCGACACGCAGTGGCTCCATCGCATCAACCGGTTCGGGCTTACCTGTTGCAACAGCGCAAAACCCGCACGAACGGGTACAGATATTTCCAAGAATCATAAACGTAGCTGTACCCGCGCCCCAGCATTCGCCCATGTTAGGGCAATTGCCGCTTTCGCAAATGGTGTGCAGTTTAAAATCATCAACCAGGCTGCGAACTTTCCTGTATTCTTCACCAATAGGTAGCTTTACCTTAAGCCAACCTGGTTTTTGTATTTTGAAAGAAGTAGCGGTTAGAATTTCCTCGGACATAAAGTTTCAATAGACAATAAAAAATAATCAATAATCAATTTCTCAGATTCACCATTTTTTCCCGTAAAGGATATTGATATAAAAATTAAAATACACCTGGCTGTTTTTAACAGGCGGTTCAATGCTTTTTGGTAATTCCATAATGGGAATGGTGCTGCCATATGCATCTACAGTCATTCCGCATTCAATAATTTTCACATCATCATCCGAAGAGCCGTATTCAAAGCTGAGACCAAGCTTTGCATACAAACCCGGATATGGTTTTGTTTCGCTTAACCCCTTTGTAAAAGAAGCCCTGCCATATATATATTCAATAGAGTGAAGATCGGGGTTGTATTTTTCTACAGAAAGATTCAATGCCTCAGGATTGTTTGAATTATCGTGGATAATGTTCAGGTAAACAGGTTTTGCCAGGCCAAGTGAAAGGCCTCCCGTATAATTGAGGCGGAGTTCAACACCACCCCTTTCGGCTTTGCCCGCAATAACCCGTTGCATACCTATTGCAGCACGCAATACCGAAACAGAATTGAGCTTTCCAAATACAAATGATTTGCTGTTTTCGTAGTAAGGATTCACCGATTTAATTTCTTTGGAATGTTTCATACCCACAAATTCAAATTCCCACATTCGTTTTTTGGAAACGGTAATATTTTTACCCCGCCTGAAATCAATTCCCCATCCGCTTGAATGTATATTCACACCAAAGCTGAATTCGTTTCGCAACAATTCGGGAGGAGTTTCAACATATTCATTGGGGTTGGCTTGTGCCAATAAAAAATCAAAAGGCGCAAGCAGGATACACGCTGAAAAAATTATTTTTTTCATATAGCAAAGGTAAGATTATTAAATGAAAACGCTCTTTTAAAAATTGTTAATTTTACACATCATGGCAACCATTCACACAAAGTATTCAGGAGATTTGCGCACAAAGGCAACCCATCTTCAATCGGGAAATGAAATAATAACCGATGCACCGCTTGATAACAAGGGCAGGGGCGAAGCCTTTTCGCCTACGGATTTGCTTGCAGCTTCGCTTGGCAGCTGCATGTTAACTATAATGGGTATTGCAGCCCGAACACATGGCTTTACTATTGACGACACCGAAATGAATATTACCAAAATCATGGCGTCTAATCCGCGAAGAGTTGCAGGAGTAAAAGTGGAATTCTCAATGCCAAAAAATAATTTTACTGATGATCAGAAAAAAATAATTGACCGTGCTGCGCGTACCTGCCCGGTTGCATTAAGCCTTAGCCCGGAAATAAAACAAGAGGTGATATTTAATTATGAATGCTGAATTATGAATTGTGAATGGGAAGATGAGAGACCATAAATTTTTGCAACTTGCTATTGAACTTTCTAAGGAGGCATTAGAAAACAATAAAGGCGGACCATTCGGATGCGTGAGTGTAAAAGACGGAAAAATAATAGGTAAAGGTTGTAACGCTGTAACATCTATGAATGACCCTACGGCTCATGCCGAAATTGTTGCTATACGAGAAGCCTGTCAAAATCTGAATTCATTTCAATTAAACGGATGTGAAGTGTATTCTTCGTGCGAACCCTGCCCCATGTGTTTGGGTGCAATTTACTGGGCGCGGCCCGATGCAGTTTATTTTGCAAACACCCGAAGCGATGCGGCCGAAGCCGGTTTTGATGATGCTTTTATTTATGATGAAATAAATATTTTGCCCCGCGACAGAAAAATAAAAATGGTTCATGCTCCTGACAAGGAAGCATTGCGGGTATTTAAAAGCTGGACGGAGAAAGAGAATAAAGTGAAATATTGATTTTGTTAATGCTTACTCTACTTTCCACTTATTCGTAATCGCAAACCCTCTTAGCATTTCTTCAACAGCAAGTTTCTTTTTGCCGGGAAGTTGCATTTCCAAAATTCTAATCCATCCGTCTCCGCACGCAATTTTTAAAAATGTTTTTGAATCGGTAATAATCGTTCCTGCTTTTGTTTTTTCCGAAGAAAAGTCAGGCCGACTTTTAAAAATCTTTACCATAACATTTTCTCCTTCCGGTGAAATCAAATGAGTAAACGCGGCAGGGCAGGGGCTTAACCCGCGGATGTGGTTATGAATTGCAGTCATTGTTTTATTCCAGTCAATGCGGCAATCTTCTTTAAATATTTTAGGAGCTGTTTTCAAAAATTCATTTTCTGTAATCAATGTTGATTGAGGAATTTCTTTAGCAGTTCCTTCTTCAATTGCCTGTACGGTTTTTAAAACAAGTTCAGCACCGGTAATCATTAACCTGTCGTGCAGTTCACCTGCTGTTTCATTTTCATCAATCAAAACTTTTTCGCGGAATAAAATATTACCGGTATCAACCTGGTGTTTTAGAAAAAAAGTAGTTACACCGGTTTCTTTTTCACCATTCATAATTGCGCGGTTTATTGGAGCGGCACCACGGTATTGGGGCAGGAGGGAAGCATGCAGGTTAAAAGTTCCCATTCGAGGCATTTGCCATAATTCAAGAGGCATCATGCGGAAAGCAACCACTATCATTAAACCGAGTGTAAGAGATTTTATATCATTTAGAAATTTTGGGTCTTTTAGATTTTCGGGCTGAAAAATTTTAAGATTGTGCTGAAGTGCAAATTTTTTTACTACTGATGGTGTTAATTGTAATCCTCTGCCTGATGGTTTGTCAGGGGCAGTTACAATACCAACTACATTATAATTATTTTTTAAAAGAATTTCTAAAGAAGGAACTGCAAACTCAGGAGTTCCCAAAAAAACAATTTTAAAATTCTTTTCAGTCATATTTACTTTTTTAATTCGATATGTGAAACAGAAACAACTTTTCCAGCCATACATGCCGATTGCATATCTGTAATTTGATATTTTATCAGAACTTTCAATTTGTCTTTTTTAAATTCGGAAGACAGATTTGAAGGTTCCAGCTTTTCTCCGTTGTTTAATTGGAGCAAAAAAGTACACCCTGCAATTTCACTGTAGTCAATAACAGTAGCTTCGGTTAATTTATTCAATCCCACAGGTGAATCGTTAGTTTTAACAGGAGCATTTGTTTTTTTGCAGCATGAATTTAAGTTTATCAGAGCAAAAAGAAATAGTATTTGCATTACACGAATTATCATATTCATATTTTAATTTTTTTCCAGTGATTGCTTCTAAGATAAACAAACGCCATTACACCCATCAAAAACCAGTAGATAATTTCGGCAGCCCATACCCATTCGACTGTTGTTTTTAATACTTCAACACATAAATAAACATACAGCATATAAATGCAAATGTTTACAATTTCCATCATCATCGCAACTTTTGTATTGCCGGTTCCCGAAACTCCGCTGAAATAAACAAGGCTGATGCAAAAAATAATTATAGCTCCGCACACTACATAGAAGCTTCCTAAAGCATCATGAATTAAATTTTCATCCGATGAAGTTATTCCTAAAATCTGTTTTGGAAACAATAAGTTGATTAAACCGATTCCGGCAGAAATCAAAAGGCTGAGTGTAATTATTTTTTTGAGAAGCGGCATAACCTCATCACTTTTCCCCTGCCCGATAAGGTTACTTGTCATGCTGTTGGCAGCAGCCGAAAACCCCCACATGGGTGTTATCATAATCATATACGTGCTTCGCACCATGTTGGAAATAGCCAGTTGATGCTGTCCCATTTTTTCAATAAAAATAAAAAATAAAAACCACGATCCCATCGAAATTAAGTTTTGCAGCATGATGGGTGATGATAAATTTATTATGGATTTATAAACGGAGAATTCGCTTTTCTGAAACCGGAATAACCCGTAAATTTCAAATTCCTTTTTGTAAAAAGTATACAGTAAAAGGTAAATGCCTGCAACCGCTTCGGAAATTGCGTTTGCTAATCCGGCACCCCCAATACCCATAGCAGCAAAACCAAAATGTCCGAATATAAAAGCGTAAGCAAGCACAACATTAAGCCCGGTCATGATGAATGCACTGTATGTAATGATACGTGTAGTGGCAATGCCTACATAAAACCCCCGCATCGAAGCCATAATCATCATGAAAACAATTCCCCAGCCACGATAATAAATAAAAGTTTCGGCTGCTTTGCATATTTCGTGCGACTGAATGATTGACTGAAAGAGAAATGGCGCCACTGCGTATTGCACACTTACAAGAATAGCGGCAAGCGCCATGAAAATAATAAATGAGTGGTCGTAAATTTTACCAATTTCAGAAATTTTTCCTTCACCGGCTTTGCGTGCAACAAGTATTTGCAAGCCAATTCCTACGGCAATGCCAATCATGTTTAACACAAAATAAAAAACGGTAGCTATACCCGCTGCACCCAGTTCAACTTCACCCACGCGACCAAGAAACGCAGTATCGGTCAAACCCAAAACAGTCTGCGCGAGGCTGCCCAGCATGATGGGATAAGCAATATGCCAGATGTTGCTGTATGTAGCCTGAACTTTTGCCATAAAAAATCAACGGGCAAAAGTGCAATAATTCTTTAAGGAGGCAAACCGGGGGTTACAGTTTGTTGGTATTGATAAATAAGAATGGTGTGCCGCTTGTCGGTTAAATCTGGCGCTCGGGCAAAATAAGTTTATAATGGGCAAGTCCGGCTTCAATAAATTCACCGGGCTGTAAAACAAAACCCATTTTTTCGAAAAACTCATACATAAAAGTTTGAGCGGTAACGTAAATGGTTTTATTGTGTGCCCGTGCGTCTTCAATCAAATGATTGACTATAACGGTACCTATACCTTTATTACGGTATTGCGGAAGCACGGCAATGCGTTCGAGTTTCGCACCCTCATCAGTTAATCTCCAGCGCGCAGTTCCAACCGAACGGTTGTCAAGGTAAGCAAGGTAGTGATGGCATTGCGGTTCATGTTCATCAAACTCGAGGTTTTGCTGCACATGCTGTTCGAGCACAAAAACTTTTCTCCGGATTTCATGCGCATGAGAAGCGATAAAATTGTTATGATATTTAAATGGAAAAATCTGAATCATACTGCTTTGATTTTTAAATTATCTTAATTTTCAGGACCAGCCTGTTTTAATATAGATATATAATGAAAGCAAACCGACTGACAAACCCTGAAATTATTGAAGCCCTGAAGTAATTAACTTGCTTTTGCAAGAAATACAGGAAATGAAGTAGAAAAATATGTATATTCTATTTTATAAATATACACTCTTAGGCTCGTGTTTAGCTCCGTTGCTGATTTTTACTACCTGTGCCCAACTATGTATTGAATGTATAAATAATCAATTAAGATGCTGTAAGGTTTTAATGAAAAAATAATATTGGGTTTAGAATTGTTCAAAAAGATAAAAACAGCAAATAAAAATTAGTTGCGAAAACTTGCGAAAAAAATCAGAGTGATTAGTTTCCCTTCCTCAGTGCAGCCGATTTAGTGCTGTACTTAAGCGCGAGATCATTTTTTCCTAAAATCCTGTATGCACGACCAAGGCTGTCGTATGCAAGCGATGATTTAGGATTCTGCTCCACATTCAATTTAAAAACTTTAATAGCTTCTTCCACTTTTTTCTTTTTTAAAAGCTGATCACCAAGGTTCAGGCATTGCTCATTATTAAGCGGGACTTTGTTTGCAGAAATATTTTCTTTCGTTGCAGCATTTTTATTAGAAATATACACAAGCTCTTTCTGTACAGCCGTAATTTTCTTCACAAAATATTCAAACGAAATAATCCCGTCAAGGAAATCGCTTTCATATAAGCTCAAACTGTTATTCAGCCGGGGAATTGCATCGGAAGAATTCATTGTTCGTTTATACTTACCAAACACACGATCACCCTGCACCATAAACACTGTGTCCTTGTGCGCATTAATTATTTTATCAAAAATGATGAGGTTAGCTAAAGCAATCTGCGAATAATTTTGCGATTCATTTTTAAATCCGCGGCATTCGGTATTCCATATTTTCAAAAACAAATCAATTCCTCCCTTTGAAGGATTCAGCTCATTTATTACGCAATCTACATTTCCTGCACCGGCATGGTATACATGCATTACCAAAAAACGAAACCACAAATCAGTTTCATTGTAAGAAATTTTGTGGAGATCGAGAATATTTTTTACGCGCGGAATACAGACATTGCTCAACAACTTTGAAGCAGCGCCCGCAGCTTTTATCAGGTCGGTACGTTCATCTTTATATTTATTTATTTTCAAACCGTATTTGCGGGCGACACTCTTCATTAATTGAAAAGGTCCGTAAGCGCCAGCCGAAGATTTCTGCGTCATTTTACCGGGGCTTTCAATCAGCAATATTGTTTGGGCGTACCATGGATCGGTGTTGTTATCTAAAAAAGCCTCCACCGCAATATTAATTTGCGGAATTACTTTCCGGTGCTCATAAAACTCTTTTTTGCCCGCAGTAGCATAAATGGATGAAGATGAATCCATGCTGTTAGCATAACACAGGTAATCACGGTAATTTTCTTTTTCACAATCAGCCTGGCATTTCCACTCTTCAATCGAAATTTTCTGTAATGGCTTACGTTCCG
>JBIOHJ010000119.1:0-10093 GCA_044448905.1 Bacteroidia bacterium
GTTTTGTACATAGTTATTATTTCACTTTTATCTTTGTCTGGAAAATATGTGTGGAAAGGCAGGAAGTTATTGATTTGAAGCACTAATAATGTTATATTTGTATAGCAAGAACATGAAACGAAAACAACTGACAGCATTGATAACTTCGGTTTTGTTTTTTCAGATTTGTCCTGCGCAAAACCTTGTTTTAAACCCGGGCTTTGAAGATTCACTGCAATGCCCTTCTGGTTCCGGAGCATTTACGAATTATGTTGCGATATGGACAAAACCAAGCTATGGCAGTGCCGATTATTTTTATACAGGCTGCCCGGTTGCGCCATCGGTTGAGCCTCCTCACGGAGGTAATGCCTACGCGGGAATTATTTGTTATGATCCTGCAAACTATCGTGAGTACATGACCGGTACGCTTGCATCGCCATTGCTTCCTGGCTCAACATACGATGTTTCGTTTTTCGTGAGCCTGATGGATAATTGCATTGACGGGATCAGCGAAGTTGGGGCGTGGTTTACACCTAACAATATATCTTATCCGAATACGCTGCCTATTATACTTACCCCCCAAATTGAGAATACTGTTCCGCTGACTGTCGACAGCGGCTGGAAAAAAGTTTCCGGAACTTTCCAGGCAATGGGAGGGGAGCAATACATCATTATCGGCTCCTTTCGACCCGACTCACAGCTTACTTTTACTCCGGCACCGGGAATTAACAGCTGGTTTGATGTGTATTATTTTATTGATGATGTTTCTGTAATTCGTGATTCTACAGTTGGAATGAATACCCGGGAAAAAAATATTTTCGACCTTGCTGTTTTTCCAAATCCATTTACTGACTATATAACATTACAATGGAACAACGCGAAAGCTAATATAAGCGAAGCAGAGATAAAAATACTTGATGTAACGGGAAGAAAAAGTTTTCAGTCAGAAAAATTAACCGTCACAGATAAGAGTTATGAAATTGCATTTGACCTCAAGCATCTTTCGCCTGGTATTTATTTTCTTTCGGCCAGTACAAAAGAAAAAATCTTCAACAGGAAAATTGTAAAGGAATAACTTCGATTGATTGCCGTTCAGATTTTCTGCTATCGCATTATCTTAAAAATATTTTTTGTCCGGGCTGAAGCACTGAATCATGAGCCAAATGATTACGCCTTAAAAGTTTTTTCAATTTAACAGCGTGGAGCTGGGAAATAAAATGCATGTCTTCTCCTTCTTTTACAATATGAAATTCTTCAACTGCCTGATTCCGTTTTGGCATTACATAAATGATTTCACCTTCACCCGGAGAATCATTTTTATCAGCATCATTATATTTCAAAACCTGCCAGAGCATCATGTTGTTTTCATTAGCTAACGAAAAGTAAGTATCTCCCGGCTTGGCAATTACATAAGGAACATTATTCTTCGAAATCTCGTATTTCTGAAGTGCCGGTGCAACCTGTTTTCTTCTTGAAACATGATTTGAATTACTTACCGGGGTTTTATTACCCGCATTCGCTGAAAGTGATGGCCTGTAATTTTCGCCTGTATCAAAATAATGCAGGTTAAAATCTTCAATCAGCTTGATGAGTTTCGAAGCGTACTGGGGATTGGTTGCATAACCCGCTTCTTTCAGACCTCTTGCCCATCCTTTATAATCGGTAGTTTTTAGTTCAAACAAAAAAGCATACCGGTTGCGAGTGCGAAGAAATTTTGAATGGTCGTCATACGATTCAAGAACTGAATTATATTTCCGGAAGCATTCATTTTTTGAATCATCATCTTTATGGAACGATTCACCCGTCCATTCATTATGGCATTTAATACCAAAATGATTATTGGCTATACGGGCTAAATCACTGTTCCCGCTTTCCGATTCCAGTATTCCCTGGGCAAGCGTAATACTTGCGGGTACACCGGAACGTTGCATTTCCTTAACAGCATCATTAGAATATTTTTCAATATAATCTTTTTGCGTAAAGCGGTATTCACCCGGTTGCGCAAAAGCAACAGTACAAACAGAAAGAAACAAAAAAATACGTAATACCTTCATGCTTAAATAAGTTTATTTACCAATTTTCAAATTTACTGTCATCTTACGAGGTGAAAGGTTAAAAATAAATGAATACCGGGTTTTATTCAACAACCATTTGTTATTAAATGCAATATCTGGTAAACGAAAAATTGCCTGTAAAAGTATTTACTGCTTAACTACGACTCCAATATGTTTGGTAACGCTCCCGGTAGTCAATTCAATTATAATTGGTGAAAGATTATTTTTTTCGCAAAAATCCCTGAAGCCCATATTATCTCCAATGTCATCGGAAATAAAAATGCCTCCACCTCGGAGTGCTTTCCACAATAAAGGGTATGCCCACATTCTTCCAATATAATTTTTATCGCTATCGTAGTGGCATAAGTCGATTGTTCCAAGTTCTTTCAGGGATGAAGGAAGCGCCATTCTATCTGAAAACTTTTTTAGCGTCCATTGTTTCTTTAATTCATCAGGAACTACACAACCGATTATGCTTTCATAATCAGCTTGCACATAAGGCATATCGTTGCTGATAAGTTTTGCTGACAGACGGTTTTTTAACGAAAGTAAAACAGCTAATGACGACCAGCCGCAGCCAACACCGGTTTCAACAACTCGTTCTGCTTTTACAAATTCGCACAGGTGATAAAGCAGGTTCAAATCACCGGCTCCGCCAACGGAAGGGTATAAATCGGCAATCTGTTGTGCTTTACTCATAATTTCAGGAAACAACACATTAAAATCGGGGAAATCATTTTTTTGAGTTATCGTTTTTATTGCTTCCGCAGTGGTAATTGCCCTTTCTTGACACCACTTGGTTGCTTCAATCCGTTCTCCTCCGGTATCGAGTTTACCCAGCAATCTTGCCTGCGCTATATAAAAAAAATGAGGTAGAAATTGCGGACGTTTTACAAACCACCATATTGTTTTAAGCTTTCCTGAAAGCATACTTAAATTTTTTATTTCCATCGTTACTTCGACAAAGATGATATTTTTTTAGAACTATTTTATTGCCTGTTTATGGTTTCAGGTATTGCAAACCCCCGGTATGTACGGCTATAATTACATCTCCTCTATTAAAAAAACCTTTTTTTATCAAATCATAAATACCGTAAAACATTTTTCCAGTGTAAACAGGCTCAATTTCTATCTTGTTAGTTTCTGCAAAACGGCTTACAAAATTATTTAATTCATTATTTGATTTTGCGTATCCACCGAAATGATAATTATAAAAACATTCAATGTTATTCCAATCCGTTTTGGTTATTGTTTCATGATGATTAAAAAATGATTCGGCTATTTTTTCAAACGAATAAATTTTTTTCATTACCGCAAACCCGATTGCTTTCTGTTTTTCTTTCAGCGAGGAGGCGATTCCCGCAAGCGTAACACCGGTTCCAACCGGGCAGCATATAAAATCAAACTCCGCATCAATTTCCTGAACAATTTCGCAGCAACCTTTAAATCCTTCAGTGTTGCTGCCGCCTTCAGGTATTATGTGTAAGTTATTTTTATCGTAATTTCCTAATGCTGCTTTCAAAGAAAGTTCCTTATTGCGATAAGTTGTTCTGTCAACAAAAATTAATTTCATTCCGTTTTGCTCTGCTCTCTTCAAAGTAATATTTAAAGGATTGGTCTTTTCACCACGAATAATTCCGATTGTTTTGAAACCAAATTCATTTCCGGCAAAAGCAGTAGCAGCAATATGATTTGACCACGCTCCGCCAAAAGTCACAATTGTATTTTTATTTTCATGTTTCGCTTTTTCAAGATTGTATTTAAGCTTTCTCCATTTATTGCCCCCGGCAATTTCATGCACCAAATCTTCTCTCTTAACTAAAACTGTTATCCCGTATTCCTTAAAAAGCGGGTCGGTTAGGGGAGTTAAAATTTTTGATTTCGCAGGATTAAACATTTGCTGTTAACAATTTCTGTTCAAAGCTAAAAAGATTATTATCCCGGGATAATAAAATGACAGCTACTGCTTCTCTTTGTTTGCGCGGAAAACCACGCACGGAAACCAAAAATATTTTTCTTCGTTTAAAAACAAGTTAACTGTTGAAAACTATTTAGTTCAGCCGCCTAACCGATTAAATCAACCTGCTACTTTTAAATCCGTGAAATTCAAAATTATTTTATCATTACTGGTATCAGCATTTTTATTGAGCTGGAAAAATGCAGGCACAACTCAACCCCGCACCGTTGAGCTTGTTTTCTGCCTCGATTTAAGCGCAAGCACAAATGGAATGCTTCACGATGTTCGTAACCGCATGTGGAGCATTGCCAACGGAATTCTTCAGCAAAACGAATTAACCGATTTGAAAATGGGTGTGGTAGGCTATGGTCGTCCGAGTTTCGGAAGCGCTGACGGTTATGTAAAAGTTATCTCCAACCTCACTGCCGATTTTGACAAAATTAATTTTAGCCTGCATGAGCTGAGCGCATTTCTTGAAAAAGGCGACCAGTTTGTTCCGGATGCCTTGTTCGAAACGTATAAGAAAATTAAATGGAGCAAAGAGGAGGGTACCGAAAAAATGGTTTTCCTCATTGGCAACGGAAATCCTTATACCGGACCCTATAATTTGTATGATGTATGTGAAGTATTTTCCAAAGCCAATATCCATATCAACACGGTGTACGTAAATTCCGGGAAAGCAAATGCCGACTACAGGGCAAGCTATCATAAAATAGCCGAAATGACCAATGGAAAATTCTCTTTGATTCATTCAGCTTCACGTGTTGAAATAAATAAAAATATTGCCCTTGCCAAAGACCTTATCAGCATGAGCAATTCAATTAACAACACGTTTATGTTTTATTCAAAGGATGCAGCGGAGCGTAAAAAAATACTTTTCGAAACCGACAAGAACAATCTTAAGATGGGAGTGGAGTATTTTCGTTCGAGGTTGGAATACAAAATTTCGCGGCATTATTTACAAAGCTGCGTTGATTTTGATTTAACTGCCTACTACATGCAACATAATAAAATGCCCGACTATATTAATTATAATGCGCTCCATCGGAGTGAAGGCACTTATGATTATGCTTTGTTAGAACAGGCAGCCATAAAAAAAGCTGAACAGCGTACTCAGTTAAATAATCAAATCCACAATTTATTTTTCCAGGTTGAAAAGGACAAAACGGTTCCTGCCGATTCTTTGCTTGACGGATTCGTGCTCGGAAGCTTTCAGTAAAATCCCCGGCTGATTTTCTCCATTCATAATTTTTTCTCGCCACAGTACAATATTTTTTTAAGATTAACGTTATTGGAGGTATAAACCTCTAAAACGCCATATTCATGATGTAATATTTCCTCTTTTGTTAATTAACCTAATACTAACAATTTAAAAAAGGAGGACATTATGAAAACCCAATTGAACAAATCCGGAAACGGTAGTAAGAACAAACGTGTTCTTATTGTGATTACATTGTTATGCGTTTTTGCGTTTACCATTGGCAGGCTGCCTTTGCAGGTTAAGCACGAGCCGGTGAACGTTGCTTTGCACAGGAGCGGTGGAGAAAAACCTGCTGTTAGTGAACCTGTTTTTGAGGACATTGCAGGAGTTAAGAACGACCAGCTGATTTTTCCAGTTGGCGAACTTCCCCCAATGTCTGCGGAGCAAAAAGCAAGGTACAAAGTAATTCCGCCATTACCTTCAATGGCAGAAAAGCCGGTAATTAAAAATGTGAGGACCAATGAAGGCGCTTTGCTTAAGTATGCATCAGGAACACAAATTATTATTCCGCCTGAAGCATTTGTTGACAAAAAAGGAAAAGCGGTGGAGGGCGATGTTGAATTAGCTTATAAAGAATTTCGAAATGCTTTCGACATTTTCATAAGCGGCATTCCCATGAAATATGATTCAGGCGGGAAGAGTCTTCAATTCGAATCAGCCGGGATGATGGAGCTTACCGCATCACTCAACAATGAACCGGTTTTTATTAACCCGCTCAAAAAAATTAAAATCAATCTTGCCAGCGAAGCGGGCGATACCGATTACAATCTTTATTATTTCGATGCTAAAAAAGGTAACTGGGTTAATAAAGGAAAGGACGCGGTGAAAAAGCAAATCGAAAAACAGGAACCCGTAGTAGCGGTGGAAAAGAAAAAGAAAAGTGTTCGAAAGATGTATGCATACGAATCTATGCAAAAAGGTATTTCGAGAATTATATGTACCGACTACCATCATTCAAGGCGTGCAGGATTTTTAACTAAGAACAGGATTCCCGGTGAATTTATCTTCAGGTTCAGCAATACAATTTTTAAATCGTATCCCGAGCTGAAGTCATTCAGCAATATCCGGTGGAAGTATAATAATGCTGATGCCGAATTTGTTTACACGCAGCTGTTTGGTAAAAAATTGAAAAAAGATCAACCGGTTGCTACTTCCGATTTCTGGAGCGGAGTTTCTTTGCAGCACGAAAACAATACGGATGAGTTTGTAATGACATTCTATTCCGAAAAAGATTCATTAATGCTCAACGTGGAGCCTGCCTCGTATAAGCGGAATCAAGCTTCGGCTTCAAAATCTGATATGAAACGTTATAACAGTAAATACGACAGGTACCTTTCAGAATTGGAAAAACAAATTACGAACGAAAAGTTGCGTTACAGCAAGTACCAGTCCGATTCCGTTGAATACGTAAATATGGCTGACGAAATAGTTTATAACCCAACGTTAGAAAGTCAATTGGTACGTTCATTTTCCATTGACGGCTTTGGCATCTGGAATTGTGACAGGGAATTGAAAGGGCCCGATTTAGTTACACTGCGTATTAATTTTACCGATGTTGAGGGCAACGTGCTCCCGCTCCGTAATGTGTATCATGTCGACAAAAGGAAAAATTCCGTTATGACATATTATTCAAGCGAGCTGCAAAAATTCAAAATGAATCCCGGTGCTGAGAATGTAATCTGGGCTGTGCTTCCCGATAACCGGCTCGCATACGTTTCTCCAATGCAGCTGGCTTCAATAAAGAAAGGTGAACGAAGGCACACTTTTCAAATGAAAGTGCTCAACGATGCCGAAGAAGGAATGAAAGAATTAAGAAGGGTGTTTAATATCTGAAAAATCAAATCGCCACAGATTCACAGATTTTTCTCCCCTCCCCTTCGGGGAGGGGTCGGGGGTGGGGCGTAATCTGTGAATCTGTGGCGATTCCTCACTCCAGCGAATGCAAAACTAACCCGCTCCTCAGCTTCGGTTCAAACCAGGTTACCTTAGGTGGCATAATTAAATTATTATCGGCAATATCAACCAGCTGTTTCATGCTCACGGGGTAGAGGGCAAAAGCAACTTTCATCTCCCCGCTGTCAACCCGTTTTTTTAATTCGCCTAAGCCGCGCAGGCCGCCCACAAAATCAATGCGCTTGTCTTTGCGCAAATCAACAATATTTAAAATCGGGGCTAAAACTTTTTCCGAAAGAATTGTCACATCCAGCACACCAATCGGGTCCGTGTCATTGTACGTTCCCAATATCGCGTTAAGCTTGTACCATTCTCCTTCCAGGTACATGCTGAATTCATGCAATTGTGCCGGGCGGTATTCCGCTGTGCTTCTTTCCTGCACAATAAAATTTTCTTTCAGCTTATCAATAAACTGTTCAGCGGTCAGCCCGTTCAAATCTTTTATCACGCGGTTGTAATCCATAATCTGCAATTGGTTGTCGGGAAAATGAACGGCTAAAAAATAATTGTACTCTTCCTTACCCGTGTGATCCGGATTTTTATCCCTCCGTTCTTTTCCCACTAACGCTGCCGCAGCCGTGCGGTGATGCCCGTCCGCAACATACGTGTATTTCATTTTCGCGAACTCAGCGGTAATGGCATTAATCACAGCATCATCCTTCACCACCCAAAACGCATGGCCAATTCCGTCATCAGCCGTAAAATCATATTCGGGCGCGTTTTTAATTACCGCGTTTACAATTTCATCCAGCGCCTTCACCTGCAGGTAAGCAAAAAACACCGGCTCATAATTCAGGTTCGAAACCCTCACATGGTTCTTGCGGTCTTCTTCCTTATCGGGGCGCGTAAGCTCATGCTTTTTAATTACACCATTTAAATAATCATCCACCGAAGCGCAGCCTACAATACCGTATTGCTTCCGCCCGTTCATCGTTTGCGCGTATATGTAATAGCATTCCTTGTCATCCTTAAAAAAAATTCCTTCACGCATCATGCGCTCAAAATTTTCTTTCCCCTTTTTATAAATCTCCGGTGCGTAATGGTCAAAGTCGTCCGGAAAATCTATTTCGGGCTTTATCACATGATAAAATGAATTCACATCGCCTTTGGTTTCTTCGCGCGCTTCTTTTTCATTCAGCACATCGTAAGGCTTGCATGCAATGCGTTTTGCGAATTCTTTTTTCGGACGGATTCCTTTGAAAGGTTTGAGGATAGCCATTGGGAAGAAGTTTAAAGTTTAAAGTTTAAAGTTTGAAGTTGTTTGAGGGAGTGCGAAAATATTGATTAGTTAGCAGATGGTTTGAAAGGGATGGGAGATGAGGAAAACGGTTCGGGAAATGAAATGAAAGGCTTGGGAAATGAAGTGAAAGGTTCGGGAAATGAGATGAAAGGTTTGGGAAATGACGCGATAGGTTCGGGAAATGAAATGAAAGGTTCGGGAAATGAAGTGAAAGGTTCGGGAAATGACGCGATAGGTTCGGGAAATAAGACGAAAGGCTTGGGAAATGAGACCAAAGGTTCGGGAAATGAGATAAAAGGCTTGGGAAATGAGACTAAAGGTTAGGGAAATATGGGAGGAGGATTAAGAAAAATATTGAAAATGAATACTTTAGTATATTGGAAACAGTTTACGGTTACTTTTTGCCAGAATTTTAATTTGAAATTCGCTTAAGCGAATTGTTTCTTTCGCGCATGACTTTCGTTTTTGTCACTTTTTTCCTTGATGAAAAAAGTAACCAAAAAAATCAAGACAAAAATATGCTTCTGCCCACGGGCAACTGCGGGCTCGCATTTTTGTCGGGCTGGCGCACGGGAATTCTAATTGGTGGAGTGGGGAATAAAGATTATTTTTGATGAGGGAATACTTTCAGTGTCCCTGCGAAATGGCAGGAGACACTGAAAGTAAAAAAGAGTCCATTGACATGAGACTCTGAATGGACAAAAAAACCAGTTAACCTAAAACAAATAAATTAAATGAATATACAAGAAATAAAAATAAAAAAGCTTTATGGTTTTCTAAATAAGGAAATAAAATTCAAAACGAATATTTCAATATTAGTCGGAATAAATGGATCTGGGAAAACAAGTGTTTTGAACTTAATAAATTGGCTTCTAAAACCCGATTTCAGTGAGTTATGCTCTATCGAATTTGAAAGTATTATACTCAAATTTAAATACAAGGAAGATAATTTTATACTTACATGTCTTCAAAGTGAAGTTGAAATTACAATCGACCTTGAGAATCTATCCAGACAAAAAAAATACAATAGAGTGCAAGCAACATTTAAAATTCATCCAAAAAAATTAACAAAAGATGAGCAGTTAAAAGATTCTATAATAGGTGTTTATGAGGGTTTAGGTCCCGAGGATCATGAAAAGGAAACATGGGCATTTTTGTTTAAAGAATTACCAAAACCCATTGTTATTGGATTAGATAGGAATCTATATACTGAAGAAGGCGAGGAATTGCGTGTACAATCGGAATATTTAACTCCAGACAAATTAAGAACTATGGGGAAAATGAATATCCCTTCCCCACTTGAAAAGGTAAAATTTCTTTTAAGTAGAGAACATAATATTTATAGAAATAGAGTACTTCAATTGTATAGCGCACTTAATGAGAAAATAATGTTATCCTCTTTTGATAAAATATTTACAAAGACTAATATAAATACTCTATTAAAAAAACCAAAACCTTCGGTAAATGAAATTGATATACTAAAGGAACAAGTTTCAAATTTCTTGACAGAGGAACAGGTAATTAAACCAACCAATCCCCGAAAAAAGAATTTTAAAGCGTCTATAAAAAAAGTTAATAAATACTTTGAAACTCTAAAATCAGTGCTTGAGAAGACTCAAAGTAATAAAGAGGGGGATTTACTTTATATA
>JBIOHJ010000120.1:0-10072 GCA_044448905.1 Bacteroidia bacterium
AAATCAACTCTTTGTTTATAACGAAAATTTTTAAACAAAGTTTTACTATTCCTGCTGTGTTAAATAAATTATTTGCTATTATCTTTGTTAAAAGAATTCTATAAATCAAAAAACAAACAGGCTTATGAAAAAAATAGGAATTATCGGCTCAGGCGAAGTGGGAAAAGCTCTCGCTGACGGATTTATCAAACACGGTTACGAGGTGATGATAGGGACCCGCGATGTTTCCAAATTAAATGAATGGAAAAACAAAGCAGGTTCAAAAGGAAAAACCGAGAGCGTTGAAGAAGCCGCAAAGTTTGGTGATGTTATTGTTTTAGCTGTTAAGGGGCTTGCCGCAGAAAATGCACTGAAGCTGGCCGGTATAAGCAACCTTTCCGGGAAAACTATTATTGATACTACTAATCCCATTTCAAATGAGCCCCCGGTTAACGGGGTGCTCAAATTTTTTACATCACAGAATAATTCGCTCATGGAACAATTGCAAAAAACAGCGCCTTCGGCAAATTTTGTGAAAGCGTTTAACATTGTGGGAAGCTCATTAATGGTAAATCCGGCTTTACCCGGTGAAAAACCTACTATGTTTATCTGCGGAAATAGTGATTCGGCTAAAAAAGAAGTAACAACTATTCTCGATCAGTTCGGGTGGGAAATTTCTGATATGGGAAAAGCCGAAGCAGCAGGAACCATTGAATCTCTTTGCATCCTCTGGTGCATTCCCGGCTTTTTACAAAATGACTGGAAGCATGCATTTAAGATGATGAAAGCGTAACGTAAAAAAACAAGCTAATTCATCATTTCAAAAACACCGGCTGCGCCCTGCCCGGTTCCCACGCACATCGTAACCATTCCGTATTTTAATTTTCTTCTCTTCATTTCATTAAAAAGCTGGACAGAAAGTTTGGCACCGGTGCAACCTAACGGATGCCCGAGCGCAATGGCTCCGCCATTTACATTTATTATTTCAGGATTTAAATTCAGAGTTCTTATTACAGCGAGAGATTGAGATGCAAATGCTTCGTTAAGTTCGAAAAGTTGTATATCATCCTGTTTCATACCTGCCTTTTTCAAAGCTTTTGGAATGGCTTCAACAGGCCCGATTCCCATCATACGTGGTTCAACAGCAGCAACTGCATAACTTACAAAACGTGCAATGGGAGTTGTGCCTAATTGTTTCAACATTTTTTCCGAAACAACCAAAACAAAAGCAGCACCATCACTTGTTTGCGATGAGTTACCGGCTGTAACGCTCCCGGTAGCCGAAAAAACAGGTTTCAGCGAAGCAAGCTTTTCAAGTGAGGTGTCTTCACGCGCCCCTTCATCGGTATCTACCACATATTCCTTGGTCTTTTTCTTTTCATTTTCGTCCACATAGTTTTCGGAAATCTTAATAGGAACAATTTCTTCTTTAAAAAGGTTTTCCTTAATGGCCTTTACAGCATTTTTATGCGAGCGCAACGAAAAAGTATCCTGGTCTTCGCGCGAAACTTTATATTCTTTGGCTACAGCCTCAGCCGTTAGTCCCATATTCCAGTACCAGTCGGGGTGATGCTGCGCCACATCCACATTAGGAACTATACGCCATCCGCCAAACGGAATCGGGCTCATGGTTTCAACTCCTCCGGCAATAATGCAATCTGCCAACCCGGCTTTTACTTTTGATGCCGCAATGGCAATCGTTTCCAAACCCGATGCGCAGTAACGGTTCACCGTCATGCCCGGAACTTTGACGGTATCTAATCCCATCAGCGAAATCATCCTTCCTATATTTAATCCCTGCTCCGCCTCGGGTGTGGCATTGCCCGCAATAACGTCATCAATTAATTCTTTATCCAGGTTAGGGACTGACGCAACAAGAGTGCGTACCACTTCGGCCGCCAGGTCATCAGCACGCGTGAAACGAAATTTTCCGCGTGGCGCTTTGCTTACCGCTGTGCGAAACCCGGCAATAATGTATGCTTCCATGAAATCAGCAGGTTGTTAATAGTTAACCGTTAACTGTAAAAATATAACCTTTGGGAATTGATTAAGTAATAACTTTAAAAATAATTTCAACATTAAAAAATACAGTTATTGCGGGGCAAATAAAAAACCAATAACTATTAACAATTATTCAACAGCTGATTAATGCTGCGTAGTATCCTGCACAGCAGTATTAGCCGGAGTATCAACAGGGGGAGGTGGCGCATTGGGAGTGACAGGAGGAGTTCCCCCTTGTTTACGTGCTTTCTCTTCAGCAGCTCTTCTTGCCGCTTCGGCTTTTTTGTCAGCGAGTGCTTGTGCCGCTTCAACCGCTTTCACATCCTGCCCGTCTTTATAAAGAATTGTGCTTAGCAATTCACCTTTCCTGTTATAATATTTCCATTCAGCGTCTTTATTCCCGTTTTTAAAATTACCTTCATTTCTTACCTGTCCGTCACTGTAATAAGCTGACCACCGGTTATTTTTCTTTCCGTTCGAATACTCACCCTCACTTTTAATCTGCCCATTGTAATAGTACTTCCGGTATGCACCTTCTTTTACACCGTTTTGATACTCGATTTCCTCCATTATTTTGGTATATTGATAATACTTCTTGGTCATACCATGTCGCACATCATCAACATATTCAATTTCAAGAGTAATGTCGCCCAGCGAATTGTAATATTTCCAAACGCCCTGCCTTCGGTTCAGTTCGTCCGATTTATTTTTATGCTTCTCTTTGCCCGGAGCATACTTGGGCTTTTCTTCTGTTTGCGCGTTCGCAATGAACGAAACCAGGAGCAAAACACACAATAATTTAATCACTGCTTTCATAGGTTAGTGGTTTAATTAGCCCATAAAAATAGTAATTAGTAATAATATATGTACAAAAAAATATTTTATTTCTCTTAAACCGTCTGTTTATTACTCTGTTGTGCAAGAGGGGAATGAAGGGGCGGTTCAAGTACCTAAACTGCCCGTTAATGGAGGGAACCTAACGAAGGTTAAATAAACTGTCAGGTGAAATGAATATTACTTTTGCTGCAAAAAATCAGATGGCAGAAGGATCACTTATTTTACTCAGGGGGCTCCCCGGAAGCGGCAAAAGCACTTTAGCCAAATTACTCAGTGAAAATGGCAGCTACCCGGTATTTTCTGTTGACGATTATTTTACAGATGAAAGCACAAAAAAATACCGGTTTGATTTTGAAAAAAATCATATTGCTTATAAGCAGTGTGAACAAAACACCTTTTCTAAAATGATTGAAAAGGTGCCTAAAATTTTTGTGGATAATACGTTTACTATGGAATGGGAAATGGAGCCTTATTTTAAAATGGCAGCAAAAAATAATTACCGCATTTTTGTTTTAACTGTTGAGAACAGGCATGGCAGCGCCAACATACATAGTATAGGTATTGAGCAATTAAGAAAGATGGCGGACAAATACGAAGTGGTTTTAATGCCGTTATGAAACCTATCAGAAGCTGCGCGACCTGACAGGTAAAATAACGCTTACGGGGAAACGCTTTTGTATCGTTTCAGGAATTACCCGGGTAGTATGCATCCGCATCCATAAGTGTTTAACAGCCATTTGTAATTTATGATAAGGCGAATTGAGCTTTTTTTTCCAATAAGTCATTTCATACGGCTCCTTCAGGAGCAAAAGTGACCGGTAACGGCTAACTAAATTCTTTTTTTGATTTGACATGATCTTCTTTTTTATAAAGCAGTTTTTGGTTTTAAATTTTGCATTAATAATTATTCACAAAGGTGAATATCATTATAAGAACACCTGTTACATAATATTTAAAATAAGTTACGTGATTCACACATGCTGCTTGTGGCTCATATGTTGTGCCTGAGCTATTTAACAAAAAGGCGATAAGAACTGTTATCTTTTTAAATTACCCCCCATATGCCTGCATGTGTAAAAATAATTTAAGCAGCGAAATCGGAATGCTTTATTTTTATGATGGTTGAGAGCTTACAGTTGCTTTCTCCACAAAATCTTTTAATGAGGTGCCGATAATATGTGTCCATCCTTCGGCAAAGCTTTCTTTCGCGAAATCGGGATTGTTTGCCGGGAATGTTTCCAAACCTGCGTGCGTTAATTTTAATCTTGTTTGGTTTCCTTCTTCAAACAATTCAAAAGTCACAAATGAGTTTCCTTCATAGCCATCATACCGCCAGCTGTAAGTGAGCTTTTTGTGCATCACCACTTCAGTTATCTTGCAGAGATGCAAATATTTTTGACATTGATGTCCCTCACCGGGAAACTGAAATTCAAAGCCCGCTTCGGGCTTGAATTCTGCAATGTCAAAATACCATTGCTTCATTTCATCACGGTCAGTAATGGCTTTCCACACTTTGGCGATGGGAGCATTATAGGTTCTTTCAATTACAAATGGTTCTGTTTTCATGACATTTTGTTTTTAAGGTTTCTATTGCATTCTTATCAAATATTTTTCAAGACGGCTGACTGTTTGTTGCGCCCCTTCAAGAGCACCATATTCTTTAATGACTCTTTCGCGCTCCTCAGCAGTAGGAAATACCATACACCAGGTAAGTAATGTTTTTTCGCCTTGATTATCGAAGGTAACTGTTACATGAAAGTTGACTGGTTCGGTATCTTCGTCACCCGAGTGTTTGTAAATCAGCCGTTCCGGTTTTACAACTTCGATGAAAACAATTTTATTCGGGTAGTCCCTGCCGTCAGGCCCGTGCATCATAAAACGCCACACTCCGCCCGGTTTTACATTCATTTCGTGAATGGCATTTGTAAACCCGTTTGGGCCCCACCAGTGTATTACATGTTTGGGATTGGTGAATGCTTCCCACACAAGCTCGCGCGGTGCGTTTAACAGCCGGGTGGTAATTATTTCGCGGTTTGATGTATCGCCCATAAAATTATTTTTTAGCAATTAATGAATCAATGCTCCACACTCCTGCCCCTGCTGCAGAGAAATAAAGCCAGATGAAACAGTACAGCACAGCTGTTGAACCTCCGTTTACGATAGGCCAGAAGCCCTGAGGGTAGTGGAACTGGAAATAAGCTACCGCCATTTGACCTGCGAGGATAAATGCAACCGGGCGTGTAAAAAGTCCGATAAGTATCAAACCCCCTCCAGCAAACTCAAGGAAGCCGCCAATCCAGACTTGCGTCATAAACTGTGCGGTGCTTCCGTCAGGCGGCATTCCAATGGGGAAGGCAAAAAGTTTCATAGTACCCGACATCATAAACATAATCGCGGCAATCATGCGAAGCATGCTTTTAAAGTAAGGAGCGCATGCGTTCCATTTTGTAAAAATGTTTTGATTGCTCATTTTGCTTTTTTCTTTTAGAATTATTTTTGATCGTAATCGTAATTTACCATCCATTGAATGCCGAATTTGTCGGCAAACATTCCGAAGAACGCTCCCCAGAAAGTTTTTTGCAAGGGCATTTCTATTTTTCCGCCTGCCGAAAGCGCGTTGAATAGTTTGGTGGTTTCTTCTTCGCTTTCTGTGTTTATAGAGATTGAAAAATTAGTTCCTGTTATAAGTTTTTGTCCGAATGATTCAAGCGCGTCTGTAGCCATCAGAACATTTCCGTTTCCGATTGGTAAAGAAATGTGCATAATTTTTTCACCATCGTTTGCGGACATTTTTTCTGCTTCTGAAGTATCTTTAAAACGTTTAAACGTTGTAAATTCTCCACCGAAAACCGATTTGTAAAAGTTAAATGCTTCTTCGGTGTTGCCCATAAAATTTAAATAAGGATTGATTGTTGCCATTTTTTTTTGTTCGTTTAATTTGTCAGAATATTTTTTTTATAATTTGCTGATACGAGTTTACAGGTTTATTTTTTTTCCACGACATACGATCTCATTTCTTTTATCTTGCCATTCTCCAAACGGTATATATCAAAAAAGAATGCTTCAAAAGGAGCACCGCCTTTCATCCTGGATTGAACCGTGCCCTCTGCCGCTACATAATCATCTTCTGCAATTTCTTTGGTAACATTTATTACCGGTATTCCCTCAAACGCTTCATTATTTATTTCTTTACGAAATTCCTCTTTACCAACTGCAGATAACTTACCATTAATATGCCAGCGGACATCATCTGTTAAATGTGATAAAATGGCTTCGTTGTCTCCCGACATAAAACCTGCATTTACCTTCCGGATAACTTCTTTATTTTTTTCTGACATGTTTTTTCTTTGTTTGTAATTTATTGAGATAATCTTCCAGCGCATCCAGTTTAACATTCCAGAATTTGCGGTATTGTTCAACCCAATCCGAAACCTCGTTTAGTTTTTTCAGCCGTGCTTCGCAATACCGTTCCCTGCCTTGCTGCTTAATCTCAATTAATCCGCACTCAGTTAAAATTTTAATATGCTTTGAAATGGCAGGGCGGCTTTGGTGGAATTGTTCAGCCACGGAATTCAGGTTCAATGATTGGTGAGCAATCATATTTATAATTTCTCTTCTCGTAGGGTCGGCTATTGCCTGGAAAACGTCTCTTCTCATTATAATGTTGGCTTTGTTATGTAATCAATCGGATGCAAATATATGTAACCTTTTGGTTACGCAAGTAATTTTTGAAAAAATATTTTATTTTTCTTAGAAGGCTTTGAAAAACCCAATGTTTGTAATCCCGATAAAACGGGATGCCACGAAAACACGAAAACACCAAATCCCACTAAAGTTTGGCGAAAATTTCGTGTTTTGGAGCTTTGGTGGCTATTGATTTCTTTTCTTTTATGTTTTTCACAGCCTTTCATTAATATTTCCCTGTTTTGCCTTTTTCATAAAAGAAGGAGGATTGCACCGTAGCACTTCAAAGGTGTTCTACGGTCATTTGCCTTATTTTTGCGCAACAAATAAAAAAATGAAATTACAGAATTACGCACAAGGGAATTGGATTACCGGTGAAGGCAACGGGCAAACATTATTTAATGCAATTAATGGCGAGGAAGTTGCCACCGCTTCGAGTAAAGGATTGGATTTTGCATCCATGCTCGGTTATGCACGTACCGTTGGCGGACCGGCTTTGCGCAAAATGACTTTTCATGAAAGAGGAAGAATGCTGAAAGCGCTTGCACTATATCTTCTTACTAAAAAAGAAAATTTTTATAAAATCAGCTGGGCAACTGGCGCAACCAAAGCAGATAGCTGGGTGGATATTGAAGGCGGAATTGGAAATTTATTTTCGTACGCAAGCCTGCGAAGGCAATTTCCTGACGAAATTTTTTGCCTGGAAGGCGATGTGGCAAAGCTTTCTAAAAACGGAACTTTTATCGGTCATCACATATGTGTTCCGAAGGAAGGCGTGGCTATTCATATCAACGCATTTAATTTCCCGGTGTGGGGAATGCTGGAGAAAGTTGCGGTAAACTGGTTTGCAGGAGTTCCGGCAGTGGTGAAGCCTGCAACGATTACTTCTTTCCTCACCGAAGCAGTTGTCAAAGAAATTATTTTGTCAGGAATTTTGCCTGAAGGAGCATTGCAGCTGATTTGCGGTTCGGCAAACGGAATCCTGGATCATGTCACCAGCCGGGATGTGGTAACATTTACCGGTTCGGCTTCAACAGGAAAAAAATTAAAATCTCATCCGCGTTTATTGGAAGAAGCTGTTCCTTTTAACATGGAAGCCGATTCGCTGAACTGTTGCGTGCTTGGCGCTGATGTAAAAACAACCGACCCTGAATTTGAAATTTTTATTAAAGAAGTTCAGAGGGAGATTACTACGAAAGCCGGACAGAAATGCACAGCAGTTCGCAGAATTATGGTTCCTGAAAATCTTTTGGAGGATGTTCAGATTGCTCTTGGAAAAAGACTCGCATCTGCAATCATCGGAGACCCAAATGTGGAAGGTGTACGCATGGGAGCACTTGCCGGAAAATCGCAGGTGGACGAAGTGAAGGAAAAAATTTTACAACTGAAAAAATCACAACAAATTGTTTTTGGTGATCTCGAAAACTTTGAAGTGAAAGGTGCTGATAAAAACAAAGGAGCATTCATGTCGCCTATATTATTCATGAATGAAAACCCTTTTAAGAACACCGACTGTCATAGCATTGAAGCATTCGGACCGGTGAGTACGCTGATGCCGTATAAAAATATGGATGAGGCCATAGAACTTTCGAAAATGGGAAAAGGCTCATTGGTAAGCTCTATCATAACTGCCGATGATAAGATTGCAAAGCAATATGTGCTGGGTGCAGCTTCTATGCACGGACGAATTTTAATTCTTAACCGCGATTGCGCGAAAGAAAGCACAGGTCATGGTTCACCTTTGCCAATGCTTGTGCATGGCGGCCCCGGTCGTGCGGGTGGTGGTGAAGAGATGGGAGGGAAGCGGGGAGTATTTCATTATCTGCAGCGCACAGCCATACAGGGTTCGCCAACAACAATTACAAACATTACAAATCAATTTCAAATAGGAGCGAAGTATATTGAAACCGGCATTCATCCATTCAGAAAACATTTTGAAGAATTGCAAATTGGTGAAACCCTCATCACTTCCACTCATAAAGTTGAAGAAGATGATATTGTAAACTTTGCGAACATAAGTGGTGATAAATTTTACGCGCACCTCGAACCGGATGCTTTGGAAGGAACTATTTTCAAACGTACTGTTGCACACGGTTATTTTATTCTCTCACGCGCAGCAGGGCTATTTGTTGATCCGCCAAAAGGCCCTGTTCTTTTGAATTACGGAATTGATGAATGCCGTTTTACAAAACCCATTTATCCCGGAATGACGATTGGTGTACGATTTACCTGCAAAGAAAAAATTCCAAACGATAAACCACTCGCTGCCGAAAACGGTCAGGAAGTGAAATGTGGTATTGTGAAATGGGTGGTTGATGTGTATGATGCCAGTCCGCAGGAAGTGCGTGACAAATACGTACTGGAAGGGCAAACAGGAGATACCGTTGCAATCGCTACCATATTGACTATGGTAAAGAAGAGAAATCAGGATGATTAAAGAATCACAAAGTTACTTCGCCCTGGCGGGAAATAATAAATGATATTAAGTCTTCAATTTTCATTTCGGCACGGGTACAGGCATCGCTTATATCATCACGCGAAACATTAGCCGCAAAAGTTTTATCCTTCAGCCTTTTTATCACATCTTTTACTTCCATGCCCGCATAGCCATTTGGGCGCATTAGGGAATAAGCATGAATAAAACCTGACAACTCATCAAAAGCGTAAAGCATCTTATCCATTTTGTTTACCGGCTCCACTCCAAAATACCTCGGGCCATGTGAAGCTATAGCGTGTATTACTTCATCATCTACATTTCTTTTTTCAAGCTCTTCTATAATTATCCGGCAATGGTCATTGGGAAATTGTTCCCAATCGGCATCATGCAATAAACCGGCAAGCTCCCATTTCCATTGACCGGTTTCGTCTAACATTTCCTTTTCTTTAGCCCAGCATTTCATACAATGCGCTACCTGGTACATGTGTAGTCTTAAGCGATCATTTTTTACCCATTCATTTAAAATAATTTCAGCATCAGTCTTTAAAAGCAGCTTTCCATTGTTGGTTGGATTACCAAATGTGGAACGGTTAAGCGCATGGGTTAACATATTTATTCTTCTCCTGTTTAAGGGTCTTGTGAATTTGCTGAAATTAAAAAATAATAATCTGCCTGCAAAACTTTTCAGGTTCTGTTCTCATCAAGCTTTTCATCTTTATTCCACGATTCGTCAATTGAAAGCGGGCCTGAACCGTAAATAAAAAAGAAAATAAGCATAAAAAGAATAATAACCGAAAACATCAGTTCGGAATTTTCCGAAAAAAATCCACGCTGTGCATTTACAAAAATAACAGCCCCGATAAGCACCGGCAGCTGAAACAGGATTGCGATTCTTGTCAGTAACCCGATTGCAATCATAAATCCACCTACCAAATGCGCAAACGCCACGTAGTGCGCAAGAATTAATGAAACCCATGGAAATTTACTGTTAGTCATTATGGTCACAAGCGCATCCGTATTTTTAATAAAAAAATATCCTTTAATAAAAATTACAGCGCCAAGCAAAAACCGCAATACGTCTAACCACTTGGGATGATGCTTGTGAGACCAGTCGTCAATTTTTTCAAAGTAATT
>JBIOHJ010000121.1:0-9979 GCA_044448905.1 Bacteroidia bacterium
ATTTTGTTTTTTGGGTTTATCCGGAAATATAAAGGTTTGGATTTATTGCTCGAAGCAATGGCTGATGAACGGATACGAAATGAAAAAATAAAACTAATTGTAGCTGGTGAGTTTTATGAAGACCGTAAATATTATGATGACATCATTGAGAAACACAATCTAAAAGACCAACTGATTTTAAGAACCGATTACATACCTGATGATGAAGTGAAATATTATTTTGGCGCTGCTGATTTGATTGTTCAGCCTTACCGAAGCGCAACACAAAGCGGTATTTCGCAAATCGCGTACCATTTCGAGAAGCCGATGGTGGTTACTAACGTTGGGGGGCTTCCCGAAATAGTTCCTCACGGCAAAGCGGGTTTTGTTGTATATGCAGAGCCAAATGAAATTGCCGGTGCAATTCTTTCCTTTTATCATTCAGGAAAAGAAAAAGAATTTATTGAAGGCGTAAAAGAGGAAAAGAAAAAATACAGCTGGCAAAATATTGTTGACGGAATTATTAATCTTGCAAAATAGATTGCCACAGATTCACAGATTTTAAGCCCTCCCCTTTGGGGAGGGTTGGGTGGGGCTTTTTGCAAGATTAATAATTCCGTCAACAATATTTTGCCAGCTGTATTTTTTCTTTTCCTCTTTTATGCCTTCAATAAATTCTTTTTCTTTTCCTGAATTGTAAAAGGAAAGGATGGCAGCGGCAATTTCTTTTGGTTCGGCATTTACAACAAATCCTGCTTTACCATGAGGAACTATTTCGGGAAGCCCCCCAACGTTAGTAACCACCATAGGCTTTTCGAAATGATACGCAATTTGCGAAATACCGCTTTGCGTAGCGCTTCGGTAAGGCTGAACTATAAGGTCAGCAGCACCAAAATAATATTTCACTTCATCGTCAGCGATGTAATCGGTTCTTAAAATCAGTTGGTCTTTTAGATTGTGTTTCTCAATAATATCGTCATAATATTTACGGTCTTCGTAAAACTCACCCGCCACAATCAGCTTTATTTTTTCATTTCGTATTCGTTCATCAGCCATCGCTTCGAGCAATAAATCCAGCCCTTTATATTTCCGGATGAATCCGAAAAACAAAATATACTTTTCATTTAAGGAAAGCTGCAAATGTTTGCGGGCATCCTCTTTCGAAATCTTTTCACCGAAATTATCATAAATAGGATGAGGGATAAGCAAACGGTTTTCAGTTTTGGTAAACAGCAGCAAATCGTTCATCACCTGCTGTGACATGGCAATAAACCCATTGCATGCTTTTACAAAATATTTTATAAGAGATACATCACCCGGGCGTTTCTCATGTGGGATCACATTATCGAGAATCGAAATAATTTTTGTGTGATTATTTTTTCGAACGATTCTTGCAATGGTGCCGAAACATGGAGCCATAAACGGCAGCCAGAATTTTATGATGACTGTATCGGGTTTTTCTTTTTTGATTTTTCTTCCAACCAAAACCCAGCTTAACGGATTGATAGAATTAATAGCAACTTCAATTTTTAAATCACCAGGAGCGGGGTCTGAAGAGTATTGGGTTTTTCCCGGAAAAAGAAAAGAAGGATACTGGAGTGAAAACGTATATATTTTTACATCAAAACCGTTCTTCACAAACTCGTATGCAAGCCGTTCATTATACGCAGCCAATCCGCCACGCAACGGATATGCTGAGCCGATAATTACAATTTTTTTTTTCAATCGAGATTTAATTTCTTCTCCACCTGGTAATCGTTGCGGTTGCCGGAGTTTCGCGAAACAAGTTCACCGATAAATCCCGCAATGAACAACAGCGTACCGATAATCATGCAGGTGAGCGAAATGTAAAACGAAGGGCGATCGGTTAACAGGCGTGCAGATAAATTATGGTATACAACATAAAGTTTGCTTGCGCCCAAATAGGCCGCGCCAAAAAACCCAAGAACAAACATGAAAGTTCCGAGAAATCCGAACAAATGCATTGGGCGCTTGCCGAAACGTGTAACAAAGCTGATGGAAACCAAATCGAGAAAACCTTTCATAAAACGGTCTAATCCGAATTTTGTTTTTCCGAATTTGCGCGCGCGGTGCGCTACTTCTTTTTCACCAATTTTTTTAAATCCCGCCCAATTGGCTATAACAGGAATATAGCGGTGCATCTCGCCATAAATTTCAATATTCTTTATCACTTCGCTGCGGTAAGCTTTCAACCCGCAGTTAAAATCATGCAGGTTATTAATACCCGACATTTTACGTGTTGTCCAGTTAAAAAACTTGCTTGGAATAGTTTTCGAAAGCGGGTCGTGCCTTTTCTTTTTCCATCCCGAAACCAAATCAAATTTCTCTTCAGCAATCATTTTATACAAAGCCGGAATTTCATCAGGGCTGTCCTGCATATCGGCATCCATGGTAATCACCACATTTCCTGAAGCCGCTTCAAACCCGGTATTTAATGCAGCGCTTTTCCCGTAATTTCTTCTGAATTTAATTGCCTTTACGTTTGGATCGGATGACTGAATACCCTCAATTACTTTCCACGAATTATCATTGCTGCCATCATCCACAAAAATTATTTCATATTTAAAATTATTTTCCGTCAATATTTTTTTAACCCACGATGACAATTCAGGTAACGATTCTTCTTCGTTAAAAAGAGGAATAACAACAGAAATATCCGGGATGGTCTTCATCATTCGTCAATTGGAGATGGAAGCTTGCGATAAGCTGCGGCAGTAATAAGGCATACTAAAACAGCACCGAGCATTTTGGTAAAAAAATCATTGGATGCCATGGTACCGATGGTAATCTTCTCGAGGCTTTCCATTCCCTGGTCATACAAATCATCGCCTAATATATATTTAGCATCTTCCATTCCTTGTATAGCATCGTTTTTAAATAATTCAACAATATCAGTTCCATAAATTTTTGCAAAGCTGTATATAAATAATGCAAATAAAAAAGAGCCGCATATTGCGGTGAGCATTCCGGTGCGGAATCCTTGCCAGTACGTTATAAAGCCGCCCAGAATCCGGTCCCTGTAATATCGAGTTGCAATACAAATAAACACGACCGGTATCCATGCACCAAGCCACGATGAGGGACCTAACGGATTTATTCCTTTTACGTACAGGATAAGAAAAAGACCAAAGCTTGAAATGCCGCTCATGGCACCAAAATTTAAAGCCGTTCGCCAAAGAGGAGTAATGCTCATATAAAATTAATTGTGGCAAAGGTATAAGTTAGAGTTTAAAGTGTAAAGTATTTTTATTTCTATTTTTGGTACGTGTGTTTTTATTTTGCTTAGCTTCCTTTTAAACATTAAAATCATTGCACTTTGAATAAAACATTTGACGAAATAATTCGCGATTTAAAAAATAAAGTATATCACCCGGTTTATTTTTTACAGGGCGATGAACCATACTATATTGATGTTATTTCGGATTTCGTAGAAAATAATGTCTTGAGCGATACAGAAAAAGAATTCAATCAAATGATTTTATATGGGCGCGATGTTTCTATAATGGATATAATCAGCACCGCCAAAAGGTACCCGATGATGGCAAATTACCAGGTGGTGATTATTAAAGAAGCCCAGGATATTAAAAACCTTTTTCCAAAGCCCGGAAAAGAAATTGACGAAGACGAAGAAAGCCCGTTTCTTGGTTATTTAAAGCATCCTCAAAAATCAACACTGCTGGTTTTTTGTCACAAGTATAAAATGATTGATAAGCGTACCCGGATAGCAAAAACCATTGAAAAGCAGGCTGTACTTTACGAATCAAAAAAACTTTATGACAACAAACTGCCCGATTGGGTAACGCGGTATTCTTCTGCCAAAGGATTTAAAATTGACGAAAATGCAGCCGTGCTTTTAAGCGAATATATTGGCAACGATTTAACCCGTATGGCAAATGAAGTGGACAAGCTCGCTATTAATATTACAAAAGATAAAATCATAAATACCACATTGATTGAACAGTTCATCGGCATAAGCAAAGAGTTTAATGTTTTTGAATTGCAAAATGCGCTGGGTGTGAAAAATATTTTAAAAGCCAACCAGATTATAAATTATTTTGCCGCAAATCAAAAAGCAAACCCATTGGTGATGACACTTGGAAACCTTTACGGATATTTTAATAAGCTGATGAAATACCATGTGCTTGCTGATAAATCAGAAAAAAACATAGCGGCTGAATTAGGTGTTCACCCGTTTTTCGCAAAAGATTACTCCCGCGCAGCCGCATCATATAAGCCAAACAAGCTGAAAGAAATATTTTCGCTTTTGCGCGAATACGATATGCGGTCAAAAGGGGTGAACAATGAAAGCGCGGGCGAAGGTGAACTGCTCAAAGAGATGATTTATAAAATTCTTCATTGATTGGCGGATGAAAAAAATTAATATTTCTGTTGTTTCCTATCTTAACACACTTCCTTTTATTTATGGGTTGGAAAATTATTTTTTTGCCGAAAAAGGAAATTTGTTTAAGGACACACCGGCTGAATGTGCGCTTAAAATTACTAACAATATTGCCGATGTGGGCTTAATTCCTGTTGCGGCAATTAATGGTCTCAGCGAATCATACATCATTTCGGATTATTGTATTGGCTCAAAAGGAAAAGTAAACTCGGTTCTGCTGCTGAGTGATGTTCCTCTCGAAAAAATAAAATTTATTTTTACGGATTACCAGTCGCGGACCTCTGTATTACTTCTGAAAATATTGCTTCATCATCATTGGCATTGCAGCCCTTTATTTTTAGAATCGTCAGCAGGCTACGAAGAGTTAATTAAAAACGACACTGCCGGGCTGGTGATTGGTGACCGTGCTTTATTACTGCAAAAAAAATATCAATATGCATACGATTTAAGCGAAGCATGGTACGAAATGACTTCGTTACCTTTTGTGTTTGCCTGTTGGGTCGCTAATAAAAAACTGCCTGACCAGTTTATCCTGAATTTTAATAATGCTCTGAAATACGGGATGAATCATCTCAAAGAAGCGGTCAATGAGTATGATAAAAAATATTTTTCACAAACCGAAATAAAAAATTATCTTACCAACAGTATCAGCTACAGTTTTGATGCTGAAAAGAAAAAAGCAATGAAATTGTTTTTTGAAATGGTAAGCCGCGAAGAAAAAATTGCAGCACGGGAAAGCGTTTAATTGCTGTGACCCATCATTACCGTATCGCTGATTTTTGAAAGTATCAGCTTGCTTTTAGCCTGGTCAATCTGTCCGAGAGTTACCAGTGCCTGGTTACTTACCTGAATGCTTTGCGAAACCACCACGTAATCCGAGGGTTTGTTTTTACGCACATATAAGTTTTTTATTGTGCCATTTTCAGGCGAAGTTGAAAACACCCCCGTTTGTTGTGGTGTGCAGCCTGTATAGTAGCAATAAGTTGCACGGCTGTCAAAATATTTTTCACGGGTAAGTATGTTTCCTTCCTGCTTTTGTGAATTTATTCCCAAAATATGCCCGATACCTAATGTTGCATTTTCCATCAGCATAAATTTCCCCTTTCCGGTGATGGTAAATTCATCACACATCAGTTTTGCTCCTCCATTTACAATAAGCGTTCTGTTTTCGGCAATGTTACCAATCTTTCCGGTTTTAATAACCAATTCTTTTCCGGGCAAAATATTAATGTTCCCAAGTTCTATGTTTCCGGCTTTCTGTGACCAGTAAACGGTTTTTGATTTGCTGTCACAAAAATTAATTTGCGAAAGTCCATCCCTGCTCTGATTAAAATTAAATGTTCCACCAATTAATAAAGCATTGCCGGTAATGTTGAGCACCGTGAAATTACTTTGGCTTCCATCACCATCTTTGAAAGTTCCTTCTTTAATAATCAGATCGTGTGCAACATTAATGATCAGCGAATTATTTTCGCCATTCGGGCCCGTAAAAGATCCGCCTGAAAAAATAAGGCTGCCACCAATATTGATGGTATCAGTTGAGCCCGAAAATAAATAATGATTGGTTCCTGTTCTGCGAATTTCCAGGTTACCTTTGATATTCCGGAATGCATTACTCGCATCCATATCAGAAGTTATTGTGGAATTAATAAGCACATTTCCCCAGCTTGTTTCTTCTGAAAATGCAAGCATGCTGTATTTATAAAAGCATTGATTGGATGCCGGGCTGAAATATTTTTTATTGCCAGGTAGCTTTCCTTCGTTTGAATGAATATAATTGCCTCCATTTTCAATTCGGAAATTATCAACCGGGTTTATTTCCAGAATCGAAAAGTCCTGCTGATAAATTCCCCCTTCACTGATAAAAATATTTTTTGCTTTCAGAACCTGTATAGCTTTAAGCGTTGCATTTTTTTCAATAACCAGTGTGGGGAGAAAAGTTTCTTCAGCATTAACCAACTTGTGCCCGCTTTGAATAAAGAATGTATTGTTCAGATCGCCAATTCTGGCAGGTGGTATTCCGGATCCGTCACGTTTCGAATTCCAAGAACCGGAAAGATTTGTGGCTGCAAGCCCGGTAGAGAAAAATGAAATGTTGCTGGCAATTTTCTTTTTTACTTTAGCCTGCAGCATTGCCGGACGCAAAGTAGAGGCGCCAATTCTGAATTGAATGCACGATGCTGTGACGGATGACTTTTTTACTGTTGCTTCCGGTTTGATATCGAAAGTTAACCAGAAATAATTTTTTCCTTGTGAAAGTTCGCTGTTCACTGTCATCTCAAATTCTTTTTCGGAGGGGTTCGGAATTGTTTGCCCGATTTGACGGGCAGTGGAAAAATTATTCTCTTTCCCTGTAAACCACAACCTTGCATTTTCGATTTGTGCGGAAACCGGCAATGAGGTACCGTTTGTCGAAAATGTAATATTGGATAATTTCACCGGGTTTCCCAATCCGGTTGTTTTCAATTCAATACCTAAAACAAGTTGATTGATACTTCCCCTTAATACCGTTGAAGTGTCTCTGATAATGTCAGCCGATTCAAAAACCATGGTGTTTTGCGCTGTCACGTCTTCGTGCTTTGAAAAATTTATAAACACAATCAAAGCAATGATTAAACCGGAACCTAATGCAACAGAAATCTGTAAAGCCTGTCGTATTGAGACCCGTAAACGGTTACTGGGTCTTTGCCTGAAACTAATTCGCGCCATGTTTTAATTTTATAAAAACTAAAACAGTTTACGAAAAATCGTTTCAAATGGTTGACAAAAGCAAGTGAAAGAATCGAAACTAAATTCAATAAATCTTACAGAAAATTAATTGCAGGGAAAATTTCAACTCTGAATAAAAAATCAGCTGGTAATTATAAATTTCCCCGCAGTTCCTGCTCCCTTTCAATCGCTTCAAATAAGGCTTTGAAATTTCCTTTTCCAAAGGATTTTGCCCCGCAGCGCTGAATGATTTCAAAAAATACTGTAGGGCGGTCCTGAACGGGCTTCGTAAAAAGCTGCAATAAATATCCTTCATCATCGCGGTCAACCAGGATGTTTAATTTTTTAACAGCATCCACATCTTCATTAATTTTACCAACGCGGTCCCATACATCATCATAATAATTTTCGGGAACATATAAAAATTCCACACCTCTTGCACGCAGTTCAGTAACCGTTGAAATAATATCATCGGTAGCAATGGCAATATGCTGGACACCTGCGCTGTGATAAAAATCAAGATATTCTTCAATCTGTGATTTACGTTTTCCGCTGGCAGGCTCATTTATCGGAAATTTTACATACCCGCTGCCGTTACTTACCACTTTACTCATTAACGCGGAGTACTCGGTTGAAATGTCTTTATCATCAAACGTAATGAGCAATTTAAACCCCATCACATCTTCATAAAATTTAACCCACTTATTCATACCGCCCAATTCAACATTTCCCACGCAATGATCCACATGCCTTAAGCCAACCGGTTTTGTTTTCACATTGCTTTTCCAAGCTTTAAAGCCCGGCATAAATGCTCCTTTATAATTCCTGCGTTCAACAAATTTGTGAATGGTTTCGCCATAGGTCTGAATTGCGGAAATAACTACTTCTCCGAATTCATCTTTCAAAACCTGCGGCTGTATAACGGCAATGGCACCCCGCTTAATAGTTTCTTCAAATGCTTTTCGTGCATCATCAACCCAAAGCGCCAACACCTTTACTCCATCGCCATGTTTGCGGTTATGTAAAGCCACTTCATGATCGGGATGCAATGCTGATGTAAGCACGATCCTGATTTTATCCTGCTGCAATACATACGATGCCCGGTCGCGCATGCCCGTTTCAGGGCCAGAATACGCTACCAATTCATATCCCCATGCCGACTGGTAATAATAGGCAGACTGTTTTGCATTGCCAACATAAAATTCAATATGATCGGTTCCGTTTAAAGGAAGAAAATCTTCTGTTTTTTTTGGAATGCTTTTTTCCTGAACAGGTGAAGAGGTTTCCATGACTTGATTTATTAATAATACAAAATTATTGAATTTTTAAAGAAGATATGAATAAGATTTATCATGAACACCTTTATTCATTATTGCTGGAGCGGAGCAATTGCCAGTTTGTTTTCTCATTAAAAAGCGAATCGAGAAATTTTTCAAATTCGATCAGTTGCTTCGGGGCTTCGGGATCGGTATTGATAATTCGTTTGTATTTTCCATTTAAATTTATCTCGGTAAAGGTGCCTGGAAAATCCGCAATATGAGGGTTGACATTTTTGTCGGGTAATTCATAAATATTATTTTCAGTAATATATTTTTTTAGTTCATCAATGGTTTGTTGATTGAGTTGTGTCGTAAAAATTCCAATATTTATTACGTTTTGCTTTCCTTCATATTTAACATAGCCGTTTTGATAAATGGTGGTCTTATATGTGGGACATCTCCCGAAGCAGGGGGTTCGCTCAATGGATGCAAGAAGAACGGTGTCAGCAGAAACAGGAGTTGCAGTAGCAGAAATTTTTTCTTTGCTTTTGCAATTTGAAAACAAGGTGATAAAAAGTAAAATATAAACCGGGAGTCGCATGGTTTACAAAATTATTTTTTCGGCATTTTATAGCCACGCTGTTTTGCCATATCTTCTAACCTCTGCTGGAATTTTGATTTCACAACTGGCTGCTTTTTTTTCTCCTGAATTTTGCGGTGAATTTCATCCTGGTTAACAAAAGCTTTGAAAAGATATTGTTGCCCTAGGCCGCAAAGGTTGCTTAGAAAATAATAATAACTCAGCCCGGCAGAATAGTTATTAAATATACCAAGAAACAATATCGGCATTATATACATCATCCATTTCATTTGTGGGTTGACAGCCGTTGTCATCTGCATATTAATTGCGGTGAACAGGATGGTTGATAATGTCATAAGAATGGTGAACAGGCTTACGTGATCACCATAAAACGGAATGGTAAAAGGAAGGTCGAGAATTGAATCATAAGTAGAGAGGTCTTTAGCCCATAAAAAACTTTCCTGTCTTAACTCAATTGACGTTGGGAAGAAACTGAACATGGCAAATAAAATAGGAATCTGCAGTATAGCGGGAATACATCCTCCGAGCGGGTTCACTCCGGCACGTTTATAAAGCGCCATCATTGCCTGCTGTTTTTTCATCGGGTCGTCAGGATATTGCTGGTTAAGCTCAGTTACTTCGGGTTGAAGAACTTTCATTTTTGCCTGCGATAAAAACGATTTATATGTCAGTGGAAGCAATACAATGCGAATGATAATAGTGAGGATTAAAATGATGATTCCGAAATTCAGATTAAAACTGTTGAGCCAGTTAAAAACGGGGATGACCAGCCAACGGTTAACAAAACCAAAAAACCCCAGATTAATTATTTTCTCCAATCCCAACTCCATTTTTTTTAATGTTTGAAAATGATTGGGGCCAAAATAAAAGCTCATCGCAAAAGTTTCGTCAGTTTTGTGCGAATAGGGAATGGTGAAGTTTGCTTTCAGGTTTGCAACTTCATGTTTTGAATTTTCGTCAACAACACTTTCAATTTTTGTTGGTTTATCAAAATTGGTTTCGGCAACCAGA
>JBIOHJ010000122.1:0-9960 GCA_044448905.1 Bacteroidia bacterium
AACCCGTCACCATATCCTTTCAACTTTGACATTCTCCATCACTTCCCCGAATTGCTTGATGACATTAAGCCCAGGCTGGTTTATGGAAAGATGGATCGTTTAAGCCATCCGATGTTACCCAAAGCCATGCTCATGCGTACGCATCCGCACGAATTGCATATTGGAGGAAGAGGCGGATATTTCAGGCTTCACTACGATGAAATGTTTTTGCATACACAGCAAACACAGATTTTGGGCGATAAAGAATACTTTATGTTCCCTCCCGAACAGTCTGAATATTTATATCCCGAGGAATCAAATCCCAAAATGTCGAGGCTCGATAACATTTTTAAGATTGACCTTGAAAAATTTCCATTGTTTAAAAAAGCCAAACCGATAATTGAAATGGTTTATGTTGGCGAAACGCTTTTCTTTCCCACTCACTGGTGGCATACAACCCGTATTCCCAATCCGAGCATCACTTACGGGCGCGCGCATTTGAATTCGTATAACTGGAGTAACTTTTTAAGAGACTATTATAATTTCTGGAAAAAAAGGACCCCTGTAAAATCGGAAATCCTAAACACCTATGCGAAAAGCATTTTGGGGCCGGTTATGAAAATCCAGGAAGCTTTTATCAGCTAACCGAAAATACCTTTTAAAAATCCCACGCTTCTCATATAGGTACAAAAAACCGAAGCCATTTTCGGGCGGTGGCTTAGTTCCGTTTCTACCTGGTCAACCAGTTCGTTCCAGTTTGAAGAGTTGGCAATGCTGAAAACAGTGGAGAGCGATGCGCCCGGCACACGCGTGGTATGCCACCATCCGCAAGGCATAAAAACACTTTCCCCGGCATGAAGCACTAGCCGGATAGGCTTTGCATTAGCAAACAGGGGAAATTTTTCAAGATCGGGATTATCCACGTCAAACACCTGTGAAACACGTTGACCCGGAACACGGTAAAGAAATTGCTCCTGGTCGGGCGGAAATACTACCAGGTTCTTATCGCCATAATGCTGGTTAATAAATGCATGAACTTTCAAATCATCAATATGCAGGTAGGGGAAAATCCGCCTTCCGCAAAAATTTATTTCGAGGTGCGATTCACGGTTTAGCCGTTTGGTAACTCTTGGCAAAATATAATTTCCACCCAGCCAGTTCGGCTTTACATAAACCGGTACAGGCTGTACATGATTCGCTAAATCAGGAAATACTTCTTCAAGCGGTTGTTCACGGAGGAAAGGACCGGCTTCCGTGTCATCTGCAATAATGGCATCAATAAATTCTTCCATCACCATTTCACCTTGGTCGGTTTGTATTTTTTTTCCGGGATAGCTGTCCCTGAACCATTGCGGAGTCCATGAAGAAGCCTTCCATGCGGCAGTTGCGTCAGTAATTACAACGGGCTTGCGCGGGATCAGGTATTCGTTCCTGAACTCAGCATAAGAAAGATTGCTGCGCCTGTCAACTGTAACAGTCTTTATTTCGCCATTGGTGGGATTGCTCATCCGGTAAATTAATTATTTATAATCTGGTGACAAAATTAAGAAGGTTATTTGTATATACACTGAGATAAATCATAATACTATTGGATTTATTGAACTTCGTAATGTTTACAATTTAGATAACGGAAAATTTATTTCCACACGCTTTATGTTTTCTTTGCAAAGCTGATGGCATTTATTAAAAAAGAAAAAATAGTGTTAGAAAATTCTGATAACAGGATTTCTTTTTTTATTTTTTGTTTTTTTCTATTGCTCGCATTTATCCAGTGTTATAAATCGGTTTTGCCATATAGCTGGGGTTATGATATTGATAATTACCGTGACATGGCGAATATCGAAACCATTTTGTCGGGAAATTATGGCAAAGACCCCAGCTACCTTAACGAATATCTTTGGTACAACCCGCTTATTTACTGGATGGAATCGTTGATTGTGAAAATCACAGGACTGCCTGTAAATCTCGTTATAACAAAGTGCGGAGTATATTTAAATTTTCTTTCGCCCGTTTTGTTTTTTGTCATGCTAAGGTATTTTTTTAATTCCACTATTGCCTTAGCAGCAACAGCAGCGTATTTGTTTTTTACCGCGAACAATTTACCCGGATGGGCAGTGGCTACATATTCGCCATGGGTGTTTGCCGCAACGCTTACGCAACCCGTATTTTATTATGGAATGGTTGTATTGCATAAAGCATGCGTAAAAGAAAGCCTTTCTTCAATGCTTTGGTTTGGATTCATTACAGGGTTTTGTTTTTTAGGGCACACTGCACCCACTATAATTCTATTGCTGATTATGTTGATTTTAACTTTGCAAAAATTAATCAGCCAGGTAAAGTTAAAGCAGTTTAAAGAAATGCGAAAGTTGATTTTAACAAGGGCGGGTGCAGCCATCGTTTTTATTATTACAAGTTTGCCGCTCACTTATTATATAATTGGTAAATATAATCTTGACCTCGTAAATAAAATCACGTATGAATATATAAACCCGTTATTTGCTGTACATAATTTTTTTATTTTAATACAAAAGAACCTCTCTGTGTCTCTGTTTATTTCAATAGTTGGGTTGATTTATTTTATTTTTGGATGGAAGAAAAATTTAAAAGAGAAAATGATTTTTTACTGGTTAATTATATGTGTTGTGTTCTATATTCATTCAGTTGCTGTTTCATTTTTGGCGGCAGGTTTTAACATTCACTTATTCGGAACCGTTCCTTCTCATCATTACTTTTTTTACCTGAAAGCTTTGCAGGCTGTATTTTTCGGGATCGGGTTGTATGCGCTGTTTTTTAAATGGCTGCCTTCTTTACTAAACAAAATAAACCCGGTGTATGCATCGAAAGTAAAATTTTCAACAAACCTTTTCCTTGTTATGCTCGTATTGCTTGTAATAGTTAATTACCCTTCATATTCCGGGCGTTTTGATTTTGCTAACATTGATAAAAAAGTAATTGAGCTCGACAGTGAAAAATGGCGATATGAAGCGTATTTCTGGATTATGAAAAACACCGATATTAATGATGTATTCCTGGCTGAACGTGAGCTGTGTGATTTACCTGTCCTGGCATCGGGCAGGAAAATGGTAGCCGTTTCAGCTACTTTCTCAAACGCATATATCGATTATGATTCACGAAATGCAGACAGGAATTATTTATTAGAATCTTTATTAAAAGAAAAAGAACCTGAGGTCGAAAAAATGTTGAATAAATATCGTGTTCAGTATCTTGTTATCAGGAATAATGAAATTCCTACGGCAAAATGCATAGCCTGTTATTTTCCCGAATCTGTTTTTAAGGGTTCGGGTTTATCTATTTATAAAAGACAAACAGAATAATTTATTTCGTAATTTTAAAAATATGTATCACGGAAATGATTTTGCACTGGTGATTCCGATGGCAAACGAAGAAAAGGAATTTCACCCGTTTGCTGATGAGATCATCAAGATGCTTGACCGGCTCGAATCCGGCAGGGTTTATTTTGTTGTGGATAGTGTTTCAAAAGACCGGACGCTGGAGATTTGCAGGGAGCTATCAGCAAAGGATGCGCGGTTTACAACAATATGGGCGCCCGAAAACAAAAATGTGGTGGATGCCTACCTGAGAGGATATAAAGAAGCGCTTAAAAACGGGCATGATATCATGATAGAGATGGATGCCGGTTTGTCACACGACCCGCGTGCAATACCCATGTTTCTGCGTACGCTTAATGAAGGCAATGAATGTGCATTTGGCAGCCGTTTTATAAATGGCGGTTCAATATTTAAGTCAACATTTAAAAGAACTTTCCTCTCAAAAATCGGAACTATCCTATCCAATATTTTATTGGGAACAAAGTTGCACGATATGACTTCAGGCTACCAGGGTTTTCATGCCAATGTTGTTCGTCAGTTTGTAAATTATCCATTATTGTCGAAGGCGCATTTTTATCAAACTGAGTTGCGTTACCTACTTCGTAAAAAACGCTGTCGCGAAATCCCTATTCACTACCGCGCTCCTTCCCCAAGCGTTTCGAAAAAAGCTGTTACCAATTCAATCAATGTGTTGTGGCATTATTTTGTTTTGCGTTTAATTGGCCATGCCAAAGTATTGGAATAAAATGATGAATGAAAAATCAGCATTGATAATTACCAGCATTGCTTCACCAAATGAAGCATTAAAAGATTATGCTGAAAAGTGTCATAAGTACGATGTGCAGTTTATAGTAATTGGTGATTCAAAATCACCGAAAGATTTCCAGCTTGAGCATTGTGATTTTTATTCGCTTGAAAAACAAAAGTCTCTTTCGTTTTCACTCGCTGAAATTACTCCTGAAAAGCATTATTCGCGAAAGAACCTTGGCTACCTGCTCGCAATTCAAAATGGTGCTGAATTGATAATTGAAACGGATGATGATAATATTGCGCTTCCCTCGTTCTGGAAAAAAAGCATACCTGAATTTGAAAGCTACCATTTTGTCGATAAAAGCTGGGTAAATATTTATTCCTATTTCACGGACAAGAAAATATGGCCACGTGCATTTCCGCTTGAATTAGTAAACAGCGAAAGTCCATCACTCAAAGAAGCACGGTTCGAAAAAGTTTATTGCCCGGTTCAGCAAGGGCTGGCTGATGATAACCCGGATGTAGATGCTGTGTTCAGGCTTGTAAAAGAACTTCCCGTAAAATTTAAACATGCACCAAACATGGCTTTTGGCAGAAATACGTGGTGCCCTTTTAACAGTCAGAATACCCGTTGGTTTAAAGTCGCTTTTCCGTTATTGTATCTGCCATCATACTGCTCATTCCGCATGACGGACATCTGGCGCAGCTTTATTGCGCAACGTATTTGCTGGGAAAACAACTGGAGTATTTTATTTCATAAGCCTACGGTGAGGCAGGAACGCAACGAACATAATTTGATGAAAGATTTTGGTGATGAAGTGACGGGGTTTCTAAGCAATATGCTAATCGGGAAAAAGTTGCAGGAACTCAATCTTAAAAAAGGCGAAAAATATCTTCTCGAAAATCTAATTACCTGTTATGAATTACTGACCGGATTAAAATTGATTGGAGAACAGGAAATGACATTGGTTGAAGCATGGTGCAAGGATATCAATTCTCTTTTATTACAGGAACACTAATGGTTCGAAATGCCGTTTCAGAATAGTTTGCGGATTAACTTCAAGCCATTTTTCCAATACCGTTGCATAAACATTTCTGAAATCCACTTCGTAAATTAAATCATTATCCTGAAGCTTACCAAGGTCGGGCAATGAATTATACATTCCGGGTTTCGATAATTTTCCGCCAATCATGTAAATATTATTTGCGGTTCCGTGGTCGGTCCCTTTGCTTGAGTTTTGTTTCACCCTTCGCCCAAATTCCGAAAAAGTCATTACCAGTGTTTCATTAAAGCGGTTGTTTGATTTCAAGTCATTGCAAAAAGCATTTAAAGTGTCAGCATAAACTTTTAACAAACGATTTTGTGTTGATTTTTGAAATACATGCGTGTCGAATCCTGAAAGCGAAATATAATACACCGAAGTTTCGGAGCCCGAAATAATTAATTCGGCAATCAGCTTCATTCTTTTTCCAAAATCATGATTGGGATAAAAAGTTTTTGATTTGAATATGCTGGCATGTTCATATATATATTCAGCTGACTGTGTAGTTTCCGTCAAAGTCTTGTGTAAGAAATCAACCTGCAAATTGCCGGTTTGGCCATTGCTTTCAACTGAATTTATTAATAATGGATTGGAGGAGAGCGAGCGCAAAGCTTTTGGATTACGGAACGCCATACCTTTTAATTTTTCACCTTTCAGGGCAAGGCTTAATGTTTCGTCAATTTCCAGGGCAAGGTGTGGTTTGCCACAACTGCCATCACAGGTAGAATCAAGATAACGACCCAGCCAACCTGTACTTTCATATTTTTCAGCATCACTTGCCGACTGCCATATGTCCATCGATCGGAAATGCGACCGGTTAGGATTTGGATAGCCTACATTATTTATTAATGTTACATTGCCATCATCATACAACTTCGCCATCCCTTCAAGGTTTTTATTTAATGCAACCTCCCCGGTAATCCCGATTAAATCCTCTTCATACAAACCAAGGTCGGGGCGATATTGGTAATACAAATCGTTCTTAAAAGGTATTACGCAATTCAGCCCGTCATTACCACCTGAAAATTGTATAATGACAAGCGATTTTCCGTTATAACCTTTGGGAGAAAAACCATTTGCTGCTGATTTTAAAAATCGCGGCATCATCAGCGAGGCGCTTGCCAATGCGGAATGTTTTATAAATTTTCTGCGGCTGGAGTTCATGTTTTTAAATCAGTTGAAATTCCGGGGTTGCCATGATGGCTGAAGCCAGCTTAATCATTTTCTTTTCTTCATCCGCATCGTTTGCAAAACCCAACATCTTATTCTTATCAATTTTATCTTTTGATGATTGAATCAAATATTCCGACAGCTCATCAAATATTTTTTCATCTCCCGAATTTTTAAAATGTGAAAACAATATTGACCAGTCAGAGGAAAGCATGTGCTCATTATCTTCCTGTTCTGTTTCTTCCGGTTTATCTTCAAATTCCGGTTTCGGGCGGATTGTTATCCTGCCTTCATTTAATAATGCATTTGCAATATTTAGCCTGAGTAATAATGTTGAACTGTCAATCCAGTTTTGGCCGCCCTTCCATCCGGCAACATTTGGAGGAAAAAACAAAACCTGTCCCAGTGCTTTTTGCAGATTTAACAGAGCCCGATCATTCTCAAATTCCATCCGGATAAGTTTTTTATAGCGCACAATTAACTCAACCGGGGAAGAGATTTTGCAGCCTATATTCTCGTCATCATAAAACCAATCTGACGAAAATATTTTTTTCATTAATAATGAAATGTCATAACCCGAATTGAAAAAACTTTCAGCAAGCAATTTTACTCTTTCATTATTTATAACCGGGTTAACAAATTCGCGATAAATTTTTGTAACAACGTAAATAGCGGTTTGCTTATTATTAATGATGATATTAAGGATTTCTTCTCCGTTAAAATTTCCTTTTTGTCCCATAAATTCTTTTTCTCCAAAATCATGGTCGTTTTCCTTAAATTCAAACTGCCCTTTGCGGTTTACAGTCCAACCCGTAAAAGCGCGCGCTGCTTCCTTAATATCTTGTTCGGTGTAATGTCCTTCGCCTAACGTAAATAATTCCATCACTTCACGTGCAAAATTTTCGTTAGGAGCTTTTTTATGATTCTGTTGGTTGTTCAGGTAAATAATCATGGCAGGGTCTTTTGCAATCGCATGAAGCAGGTCGCTAAATTTTCCCAACGCAAATTTCCGGATAGTGTTATTTTGTATTTGCATCAGGTAAGCAAAAGGAGTGGAAGTTGAAAAATGATTGTGCCAGAAAAAAGTCATCTTTTCACGCAACTGACTTTCATCTTGTGCCATTTTATTCATCCATACAATATTTAAATCCTCTGTTTCCCTTCTCGATTTCAGAATCATTCTTAAAATCCGAAATGACGAAACCTCTTTATCTTCTCTCCCGGCAATCGGGTTTTTAATAAAGTCGAGACCGGAATAATTTTGTAGTACTGAGAAAATAGCCTCCACAATTTCCACAACCGATTTGCCTGAATATTTTTCGATGGCCTGAGGCAGATCACCAAACCCGGCTCTTAAAAATAAATGCTGAATATTTCTTTTTGTGGATTGCATAAGCTAATAACGTAAACCAATAAACAAATTAAATGCCCTTCGGTGAATTAAAAGTTAAGATGAGGTGAAGATAATATGCAAATTCATCATTGTACCCTGTTATCTTAAGCTTTATTATTTTGTAAATTTGCGCCCCAATAATTTTTCATGTCTGAAGACAACGATCAAATAGAAATATTCGGAGCGCGCGTTCATAACCTCCAAAACATTGACCTTACAATACCGCGCAACAAATTTGTAGTGATTACAGGATTGAGTGGTAGCGGAAAGTCATCGCTGGCTTTCGATACCATTTATGCCGAAGGGCAACGCAGGTATATGGAAAGCTTTTCAGCCTACGCCCGCCAGTTTCTCGGAAATTTTGAAAGACCGGATGTGGATAAAATAACAGGACTGAGTCCTGTTATTTCTATTGAACAAAAAACAACAAATACTAATCCGCGTTCTACCGTTGGTACCGTAACTGAGATTTATGATTTTATGCGATTGCTTTTTGCAAGGGCAGGTGAAGCCTACTCGTACATGACAGGTGAAAAAATGATCCGCATGACGGATGAGCAGATTATTAAGAAGATAAATGAATTGTATGATGGGAAAAATATTGTGCTGCTGGCGCCCGTTGTCAAAGGACGAAAAGGACACTACCGGGAGTTATTTGAGAACATAGTGCAAATGGGTTTTTTGCGCGTGCGTGTTGATGAAAAGGTAATGGAAATTAAAAGAGGCATGAAACTCGATCGTTACAAAACTCATGATATTGAAATTGTGATTGACAAAATTGCGGTGAACAAAAATTCGCAAACGCGCATTTCTGATTCGGTGAAAACTGCAATGCGACATGGCAAAGGAACTATTATGGTGATGGGTGAACAAAGTGAAAATGTTCGTCATTTTTCATTGCATTTGATGTGTCCTACTTCAGGAATCTCGTATGACGAGCCTGCACCTAACAATTTTTCCTTTAATTCTCCATATGGCGCCTGCAAAAAATGTAACGGGTTGGGAACGATAGCAGAAATCGATTTAAATGTAGTAATGCCCGATAAAAAGAAAAGCATTCTTAAGGGAGGCATTGTGCCGTTAGGCGAGTACAAAGACAATTGGATTTTTTCGCAGATTCAGGCGATTGGACGCAAATACAATTTCAGTCTCAACACTCCAATTGAGGATATCAGTGAGGAAGCCATTAACATTATTTTGTATGGTTCGGATGAAGTGTTTATTGTAAATAAAGAATACACTCCCGGCTATGCAAGCAATTATTCATTATCCTTTGAAGGTATTGCGAATTTCCTGGTAAGTCATGTAAATGAAAACACTTCGAACAATGTTAAAAAGTGGGCTGAGAGTTTCATGCAGTCGATTGAATGCCCTGAATGCAATGGCGCGAGATTAAAAAAAGAATCGTTGTGTTTTAAAATTCTTGATAAGAACATTGCACAGCTTTCGCAGATGGATATACGCGAATTACAAGAATGGTTTGAGAATGTGGATAAAAAACTCTCCTCGCGTCAGCAAAAAATCGCGCAGGAAGTTTTGAAAGAAATCCGTAAACGGATAAAATTTTTAATGGATGTAGGTTTGGAATATCTCGCGGTAAACCGGAGTTCAAAATCTCTATCAGGGGGAGAATCACAACGAATCCGCCTTGCAACGCAGATAGGCTCGCAGTTAGTGGGTGTTCTTTACATATTGGATGAGCCGAGCATCGGCTTGCACCAGCGCGATAATATCCGATTGATAAAATCGTTGAAGGAATTGCGCGATTTAGGAAACTCCGTAATAGTTGTGGAGCACGATAAAGAAACAATACTTTCTGCCGATCATGTAATTGATTTAGGTCCCGGTGCCGGACTGCATGGCGGAAGGGTAGTTGCACAGGGAAGCCCTAGTGAAATTTTTGAATCGCGAACACTCACCGCTAAATATCTTAACGGCAGCATACAAATTGAAGGTTCCCGAAACAGGAAGGGCAACGGAAAAATAATTTCTCTCAAAGGCGCGACCGGGAATAATCTTAAAAACATTTCGGTTGATTTTCCGCTTGGAAAATTAGTTTGCATAACTGGAGTTTCAGGCAGTGGTAAATCATCGCTGATTAATGAAACGGTTTATCCTGTAATGAACCGGTTTTTTTACCGTTCGGTTGCCCGGCCGCTTCCTCATAAAACGTTGAAGGGGCTGGAGCACATTGATAAGGTTATTGAAATTGACCAATCGCCCATCGGCAGAACTCCGCGGTCTAACCCGGCAACGTACACCGGTGTATTTACCG
>JBIOHJ010000123.1:0-9862 GCA_044448905.1 Bacteroidia bacterium
AGCTTTATTGTTGATAATTATTTAGGAGATGAAAAACTCTTATCTGAAAATATCTTCACGCTTTGTTCAGATGTTCATAAAGCCATGTTGCCATTGCTTGAATTCCTGAATGAAGCAACAAATTAAGCGATCTACGAAAATTCGTTTATCATCAAAGCAATTTTTTCAAAAGCCTTTTCGTCTTTTATTACATATTGTTCAGCACCTTTTTGAATAGACTGCATGGCTACACCATAATGTTCCTGGGCTGAAAGCATAATGATATGAATATGCGGATATTGTTTTTTTATGGTTTTTAAAATCTGCATGCCATCTGCAGCATCTTTTTGAATGGAATTCAGGTAATAGTCCAATATGATAATGTCAGGATTTTCAGAAATTCGTTTCAGGCATTCTTCCCCGGTATTAAAAACAGTTATCTGGTGAGGGATAGTTCTTGTCAAATAATCCTGAAATGCTTCCGTAAGCATGGAATCATCATCTACAATGAATATTTTTTTTGGTGTCCCAAGCTTCATATTGTTTTTGATTAAGTTGTAAAAATAACAATTTATGTTTCAAATTATTCTACAAAAATCTCATCCACGAAAATCCATGCATCACCTTTATCTTCAAATCCCGCATGCCATTCCGGAAGCTTGCCATAATTGGTTGCTTTGATTTTGACGAACTGTGCTTGCTGCGGAGTAATATTTTCAGTAAAATCTTTTATTTGTACTTTTTCATCCGTATCCCCAACTGTGTTTGGAATGGTTAATACCGGAGTAAAATTTTTTCCATCAAGAGAAATCTCAAATTCAACTTTCTTCGGCATCAAAATCCAGGCGCGGCTGTCCTGCAAAAAACCAGCTCCCAATTTTTTGATATCCTCAACTTTTCCCAAGTCAATCACCGCTTCAAAATCTTTTATTGAATAACCCTGCCATTCACCTTTTCGCCAGTTGGTTTCTCCATGCAAACCATCAATAATTCCTTCATCGCCTCCGGCTGTGTATTGATTACTGTAAGGCGAAGCGATTTTTATTTTCCAGTCGGGATGTGGCATTTTGAAAAATGTTGCCTTAACGGCTAAGCTTTTTTCGCCTTTCGTATTTTCAGCGTAAGCACGAACAGTTGTTGTAGTGTCAATCTCAAATGGAAGTGAGTACAAAATATTTTCAGAATGTTCCGAAGAACCGAAAATCATATAATAAAGCTTTAAACCCGCTTGCTGTCCCTCCAGAGATATTTTAGTTTTTCCTTTGAAAGTTTTTCCTTCGGATTTAATGACAGGAACCAGAATAATTTTCTGTTCATTTATTTCTGATACAGGAAAATCACCCGGCTTGCTTCCCCAGCCCATGTTTGGCTTATCACCCATCGTAAAAATTAATTCTCCACCAGGTATGATTTCGCTGTATGTTATGAACGATTTGCTGAATGGACTTCCGTTTAAAGTTGCCGACTGAATGTAAAAGTTTTTGTCCGAAACATTCTTTGCTTTTATGGTAAATATTTTATTGAAATCAAGATGGATTTTTGTTTCCTGAAAACGCGGTGTACCGATTACAAAAACATCAGAGCCGGGCGTAACCTGGTAAATTCCCATTGCACTTAGAATATACCATGCACTCATTTGACCGCAGTCTTCATTTCCGATTAAACCATCAGGAGAGTTGCGATAAAATTCTGAAACTATCTGGTGAATATGTTGCTGTGTTTTCCACGGCTTGCCGATGTAATTATACAAATACGACATGTGATGGCTCGGTTCGTTTCCATGTGCGTACTGTCCAATCAGCCCGGTAATATCAACTTGCTCACGACCTGTAGTTTCGTTTGATGTTGAAAATAATTCATCCAGCTTCTTATCAAATCTGTCTTTTCCGCCCATCGTATTTATCAATCCCGAAATATCCTGCGGAACAAAAAATGAATACTGCCACGAGTTGGCTTCAGTAAAACAATTGTTCACTTCGCGTGCATCAAAAGGCGATAGCCAGTTTCCGTTTTTTTTCGGGCGCATAAAACCGGTTTGCTTATCAAACAGGTTTTTCCAGTATTGCGCACGCTGAATGTATTTAGAATAATCAGTCTGCCCATTCAGGTTCTTTGCCATTTGCGCAATGCACCAGTCATCGTAAGCATATTCCAAAGTTTTTGAAACCGATTCGTGTTCATCTTCCATCGAAAGAAAACCATGATCCATGTAATCATCCAAGCCAAAGCGGTCTTTTGATTCAGCGCTTTTTTTCATCGCCACCAATGCTTCGCTCAAATTAAAATCTGCAATTCCCTTTACTGCTGCATCAGCAATCACCGGTACTGCATGATAACCGATCATACATTCGGTTTCGTTGGAAGAAAGTTCCCACACAGGCAGCAATCCGCCCTGTTCAAATTGAGCGAGAAAGGTTTTGATGTAATTTAAGGTGCGCTTTGTGTCTATAAGCGTCATCAGCGGATGCCATGCGCGAAACGTATCCCACAAAGAAAAAACAGTGTAGTAATTATATCCTTCGGCTTTGTGAATCTGCATATCGCGTCCGCGGTATCTTCCATCCACATCATTATAAATATTCGGCTGAAGCATGCAATGATACAGGGCAGTGTAAAATACAGTGAGCATATCTGTATCCTCACTTGTAATTTCAATTTTCATGAGTTCATTATTCCATCTTCCTTTCGCTTCTTTTTTTCTTCCTTCAAAATCCCATCCGTTAAGTTCTGATTCGAGATTTTTCCTTGCTCCAACTGTATCCACTCCCGAAATTCCTACTTTGATTAAAAGGAATTCACTTGCTTCAACATCAAATCCGAATGCAGCTTTAATATTTCCTTTTTGTTTTAGTTCGTCATTCGGTTCAGGGTTTTTATAATCCAATTCGCGTTGAATTTTTGAAGTGGAAAACGGTTTTGAAAATTCGATATAGAAAAACACCCATTGCTCTTTTGCCCATGCATCAGATTTTCTGAATCCGGAAATGTGTGTACTATCGACTATGGCGAGTTCACAATCGATTGTTTTATCCCGGTGTGTTAAATCGAGAATAATACTTGCTCTGCCCGGATTGCTAAAAGTGTATTTATGAAATCCAACACGGGCAGTTGCAGTTAATTCCACATCAATATTTTCATCATCGAGATACACTGAGTAATATCCCGCGCTTGCTTTTTCTTTTTCGTGTGAATAATGCGAAGAATAAATTTTATTATCGAATGACGGTTCGCCCATCATTGGCATCAGCAAAATATCTCCATAGTCAGAACAGCCTGTACCACTGAGGTGAGTATGCGTGAAACCGTAAATAACAGAATCGGATTGATGATAGCCGCTGCATCCATCCCAGCTTCCGTCAATGCGTGTATCAGGACTCATCTGCACCATGCCGAATGGTACAGCGGCACCGGGAAACGTATGCCCATGTCCTCCCGTGCCTATGAATGGATTTACGTATTGAGCAGGATTGTTCTGCGCGAATAAAATGAATCCTGAAAAAATCGGAATACAATGCGCAATACACAATGTGAAGATGGTTTTTCTCATTGACTTATTTGAAGCAAAAGTAAATTTTAAAAACTATTTTTACCACACCGCCTTTAACTGTACCTGATTGTGCAAAAAGTAAAAGCCAAAAAATATTTAGGGCAACATTTTCTGAATGATGAAACGATTGCTCAGAGAATCGCTGACAGTCTAACACTTCATGACGGTTACAAAAAAGTCTTGGAAATAGGACCTGGTATGGGAGTGCTTACGCAATTTCTTTTGCAGAGAAAAGAATTTGAAACACATGTGGTTGAGGTAGACAAAGAATCGGTTGTATTCCTGAAAAAAAAATATGAAAGACTAAAAAATCGGATAACTGAATATGATTTTTTGAAATTGGATTTGAATACATTTTCTGAAGTGCCTTTTGCAATCATTGGTAATTTTCCATATAATATTTCCACACAGATTTTATTCAGGGTTTATGATAACCGCAATAAAATTCCTGAGGTGGTAGGGATGTTTCAGAAAGAAGTTGCCGAACGGATTGCATCAAAACCCGGAAATAAAAGTTACGGAATCATGAGCGTGCTCCTACAGGCATATTATGATATTGAATATTTATTTACCGTTGAGCCAACTGTTTTTACTCCAAAGCCTAGAGTTAAATCAGGAGTAATTCGTTTACGCAGAAATAAAACAGAAAAATTAAATTGCGATGAAAAATTTTTCAAGCTGGTTGTAAAAACGGCTTTCAACCAAAGGCGAAAAATTTTGAGTAATGCATTAAAGCCATTAATGAAAAGTACTGCTTCTGAGAATTTACCTTATATGGCTTGCAGAGCTGAAGAATTGGAATTTGAAAAATTTGTGGAGCTGACGAACTTATTAGTGAATCAAAATAAATAGAACGCAGATAACGCGAATAAAAACAGGTCTTTAATCAGCTGTAATTACCACCTTCTTAGATAAGAACATTTCTCCGGCAGATAAAGAGATAAAATACACCCCGGGTTTTAGGTGGTTGATGTCAGCCAGTTCCTTGTTATTATTTCCTTTTGCTTTTTTCCCTTCATGAAATTCATTTACCAATTCACCCATGAAATTGTATATCCTGATGTTTACTTCTGATTCACGAGGTAAAAAATAATGGATAGAAATATTTCCTGAAGTCGGGTTTGGAAATATTTGCAATTGCGAATTGCCGGAAGGATATTCATTGATTCCAGTTGGTGCAAATTCAAAATCGGCATATACCGGAAGATGGTCAGAAGTATTATAAAGCGCATCGGCAATATTTTGCGGAACAGCAGTATTGGGCATTACATTGATGGATTGATTATAGTGCATTCCATCGTTGCCGATGTTGGTAAAAGAATTTGAAATGTATGTAATTCTTCCGGGCTGTTCAATGCCGTTTGAATACAAAATCATATCAAAACGATCGTTCATGCCTCCGGGGGCTCCTCCGCCAATGCTTGTAAAACGGGTAGATTGTGTATGGTATTCACTGTACAATGGCTGGTTCCAGATCCCGGGAATATTTAGCATGTCATTAAAATTTCCGTCATCAGTTACATTGTCAACAGTAAGATTGTAATAAGCCTGTTCATATTCTCCATACAGATTAAAATCGCCACAAACAATAAAATCTGATCCAACGGGTAAAGCGTTGGTTACTTTACGCAGGCTGTCCACTTCGGCAGCACGTTGTGCTTCGTTTATTATACCTGATGAAGCTTTTAGGTGGCATGCATAAATACGAATGGTATCGGAAGTGGCATTGTGAACAAGAGTAAATTCATTGATATCTCTTAATGCGGTCTGAATGGGATTGTTACTTATAAACTGAAAATCGGAAGTACGGTAATAAATATCATTATCCGTATCGGGTCCGTTTATAAAAGTACCGGCAGAGTATTGACCAATACCTGCTACATTCATGACATTGTTAAGAAATAATAAATAGCCGTTCGTGGTGGCAAGTTCTTCAATTACGAAAATATCCGGATTGATATACTGAACCACTTCTCGGAAATACGGATTACGGAATGAGGTATCAGAAGATATAGCGCTCGGGTCAGGATAATTAAGAACATTCCACGACATGATTCTGACAGTGCTTTGTGCACTAGTTGGAGCAGAAAAAAACAAAGTGAAAAGAGAAAACAGAGAAAAAGTTTTTTTAAAAATCATTAAAGCACCCCGTTCTGGCTTTTTTAGTGTATTTCCCACGTATCCCTTCCTCGTAAAAGCTTATCCAAATCACCTTCCCCTTTCGATTTAATTACATTAGTGATTTGCTCGTTGAGTGCATCTTCATAGCAAAAACGGTCTTCCACATAAAATACTCCGAACGGGCGTGGGAAATGTCCTTCTTTAGCCGGGTTGTCAAAGAAACGGCTAAGGATACCCGCTTTTACACGGTCACGTTCGTCATGCACCCACAGGTCGTTGATAGAAGCACCATTATTCAAATTAACAATAACAGGAGCAAACCCATCAAGCTTAACACCCAAATTACCGGTTTCACCAAATACCAACGGTTTGCCATGTTCAACAAAAAGAGTTTCTTTTTTCTTGGAAGATTTTTCAGTGAAAACTTCAAACACTGCATCATTAAACACATTGCAATTTTGGTATATCTCAACAAATGATGCGCCTTTATGTTTATATGCCCTGCGGATTATTTCTTTCTGATGTACAGGATCACGGTCCATGGTGCGTGCAACAAAAGTTCCTTCAGCGCCCATCACCAAAGCAATGGGATTGAACGGATGGTCAACGCTGCCAAGAGGAGTTGACTTAGTAACCTGTCCTTCGGGCGATGTGGGAGAATATTGTCCTTTTGTTAACCCGTAAATTTCGTTGTTGAATAAAAGAATATTTAAATCGAAATTTCTGCGGAGTAAATGAATGAGGTGATTTCCACCAATGGAAAGACCATCGCCATCACCGGTAACTATCCACACGCTTAAATCTGGACGGGTTGCCTTGAGTCCGCTTGCAACAGCAGTAGCTCTGCCGTGAATGCTGTGCATACCAAATGTTTCCATGTAATAAGGAAAGCGCGATGAGCAGCCGATACCGGAAATGAAAACAATATTCTCTCTCGGGATTCCGAGCTCAGGCATGATGGTTTGCACCTGTTTGAGAATTGAATAGTCACCACAGCCCGGGCACCAGCGTACATCCTGGTCCGTAACAAAATCTTTGGCGGTGAGTTTGGGAAGTTCGGGAGTTAATGTTGTTGTTTCAGACATATTTTCAAAATTTATTATTTAAGAAGTTCCACGATCTTGTTTTTAATTTCGCCCGCAGTAAACGGCAAACCCTGTATTTTATTTAAACCGATTGCAGGCACCATAAATTTATCGCGGATAATTTTTATTAATTGACCTGTGTTCATCTCGGGGATTAAAACATGTTCGAAATTGTAAAGTATCTCGCCCAAATTTTTCGGGAACGGACGAATATATCTCAATTGCGCATGAGATGCTTCGTACCCTTCTTTTCGTGCTTCCACACATGCGGTTTTGATTGCACCATACGTTGAACCCCATCCGAGAATCAGTAGTTTTCCTTTATCAGGACCACTGTCTAATTTTTGAGCTGGGATGTAATCAGCAACACGTTCAGTTTTTTCTGCCCTCAATTTAACCATGAATTCATGGTTTTCCGGTTCGTAAGAAATGTTCCCGGTTTCATGTTCTTTTTCAATTCCGCCAATGCGGTGCTCCAATCCTTTAGTTCCGGGAATCGCCCACGGACGTGAGAGCTTTTCATCACGTTTATACGGCAAAAATTTCTCAGCATTTTTTTCTTTGATGAAATTTACCTTTATTTCTTTCAAATCGGATGATTGCGGAAACCGCCAAGGCTCGGCACCATTGGCAATGTATCCGTCAGAGAGAAACATAACCGGGGTCATAAATTCAATGGCAATGCGGCATGCTTCAAATACAGTATGAAAACAATCGGCAGGGGATGATGCTGCAATTACAGGCATAGGTGCTTCACCGTTACGACCATAGTATGCCTGCATTAAATCACTTTGTTCGGTTTTGGTTGGCAATCCTGTTGAGGGGCCACCGCGTTGAACGTTTATAATCACCATTGGAATTTCAAGCATAATTCCTAATCCCAGCGCTTCGCCTTTCAAAGCAATGCCAGGACCTGATGAAGCAGTGACCGCAAGATGGCCTCCGAAAGATGCGCCTATAACGGAACAGATAGCCGCAATTTCATCTTCAGCCTGGAAAGTTTTCACACCAAAATTTTTATACTTCGCCAGTTCGTGTAAAATATCAGAAGCGGGAGTAATCGGGTAAGTTCCGTAAAATAAAGTGAGCCCCGATTTTTTTGATGCCGAAATTAATCCCATTGCAGTTGCCTGGTTGCCCATGATGTTGCGGTACACACCCGCAGGCATGGGTGCGGGGTTTACCACATACCGTGTAGTTGCTGTTTCAGTGGTATCGCCATAATTGTATCCGGCTTTTAACACTTTTATATTCGCATTAAGTATATCGGGCTTTTTATTAAATTTTTCTTCAAGGAATTTTATGCTTGTATCAAGTGAACGATTGTACATCCAGTACAGAAAACCGAGCACAAACATATTTTTTGCGCGGTCAACCTCTTTTATGCTAAGCCCTGAATCGGCAAGACAGGTGCGTGTCAGTTTTGTTACATCAATTTTCATTAGTTGGTAACCATCGAGTGAGCCGTCTTCCAATGGGTTTTTTCCATCGGTAACTCCGGCAAGGCGTAAATTTTTTGAATCGAAACCTTCGGTATTGGCAATTATAATTCCGCTTTTGCGCAGGTTGCGCAGGTTACTGTTAAGCGCAGCAACGTTCATCACCACCAGCACATCGCACATATCACCAGGCGAATAAATATTTACGCTACCAAAATGTAACTGGTAGCCCGATACTCCTGCCAGCGTTCCCTGTGGCGCTCGTATTTCGGCAGGGAAATCGGGAAAAGTGCTGAGGTCGTTGCCGAACAAAGCGGCTGTATTGGTAAACTGCGTTCCGGTAAGCTGCATTCCATCGCCCGAATCACCGGCAAATTTTATAATTACCTGTTCGAGGACATCGTTTTTTGCACTCATGATTTAATTTTGATTTTAGAGTGCAAAAGTAGCTAAAAAGCAATACGAATGAAAGCCAGATGTAAGTAACCAACGAAAAATGTTCTGTTTTTTCTGCCATCTGTATTAATTTGTTTTGGCCCGTAACATCTTCTGATTGTATTTAAACCAGAAAAAAGACTTAAGCGCATGAAATTAAAATTTACTATTACATTATGTTTTATTGCTACAGTTGCATTTTGCCAATCTCCCAACTTTATACCAAGAGGTATTGGTGGCGGAGGCGCGTTGTTCGCTCCCTCCATCAACCCGGTTAACGACAACGAATTTTATGTGGGATGCGACATGAGCGAATTGTTTCACTCAACTGATTTCGGAAACACGCACACGCAGGAACATTTTCAAACCATCCAGGGCGGGCATAATTCAACGATGCGTTTTACTGCTTTTGTAAATGTACGCTACTGTATTGATTACACCGGTTACACACCACAGCCTGTAAAAAGTACTACCAATGGCACATCATGGAATTTGCTGCCCGGAAATCCTGATCCATCGGAAGAAACTTACAGCATACATGCTGATTTCAATCAGCCCAACCATATTTTGATTTCTTATTACAGCCAGATTTATTTTTCTGCCGATGGAGGAAATACTTTTACATTGGTTCATACTGCCGCAAACAGTGGAGCTGGCATTTTAGTAGGAGGTGTTTTTTTTGACGGAACAAATATTTTTATCGGAACCAATGATGGATTGATTATTTCAAATGATAATGGTAATACGTTTTCTCTCGCGATCATTACAGGTATCCCTGTGGGTGAAGCAATGTATTCTTTTGCAGGAGCAAAAGAAGCAGGTAACATACGTTTTTTCTGCCTTACGGCTAACGTAAATGATGTGTATGCGGGATTGCCCGGTTCCGATTACTGGGGATTGCTACAGGGAGTTTATTCATTGGATTATGGTGTAGGAACCTGGACTCCCAAAATGAACGGTATAAACATAGTTGATGATTTTATGATGTTTGTTGGTATGGCGCAAAATGATATTACTAACGTGTACCTTGCAGGAAGCAGCAGCAGTAATTCGCCTAATATTATGAAAACGCTTAATGGCGGAAGCTTATGGACGCATGTATTTAACACAAGTAACAACCAGAACATAAATACGGGATGGTGCGGATATGGCGGTGACCGCGGATGGGGCTATGCCGAAAGCCCGTTTGGTTTTGCGGTAGCTCCGAATAATTCAAACAAACTTTTATTTTCTGATTTCGGATTTGTACATGCATC
>JBIOHJ010000124.1:0-9726 GCA_044448905.1 Bacteroidia bacterium
TGCTACCAGCAAAGGCGCGGTGAATTACCTCAACCTGGCGCGCGAAATTTTGAAAAAGAACAAAATGATTACTGTTCAGGCGCCTGCCAAAGTTGCACGTCCCAAATCATTCGAGGAAATCAGCGAAAATTAAAATTGACCGGCTAATAATAAATGAACGCAAAACGAAATGCTCTTGGCAGAGGATTGAGCGCATTGCTCGATGATTCGGCTCTGGATTTTACTGCGGGGCAGGATTTAAAAAGCATGTCAGCTATGGTTGGAGCGATTGCCAATATCCTGATTGAAAAAATTGAAACCAATCCGTTTCAGCCTCGCGATCATTTTAATGATGAAACCATGCATGAGTTGGCAGCATCCATAAAGCAGCAGGGCATTATCCAGCCTATTACTGTCCGTAAGTTGAGTGCTGATAGTTACCAGATTATTTCAGGCGAGCGAAGGTACCGCGCAAGCAAGTTAGCTGGGCTCGATTATATACCTGCCTATGTCCGCATTGCTAACGACCAGGCTATGCTCGAAATGGCATTGGTCGAAAATATACAGCGCGAAAATTTAAACTCCATTGAAATCGCGATTAGTTACAAACGTTTGATTGATGAATGTAAAATTTCTTTGGATGACCTTTCACAAAAAGTCGGCAAAGATCGTACAACGGTTACCAATTACCTCAGGCTGCTGAAGCTCCCACCTATAATACAGGCAGCCATTCGCGATGATAAAATATCGATGGGGCATGCGCGTGCAATTATTAATGTTGCTGATGTGGCATTGCAGCTTAAAATTTTTAATGATATAACGGCTGGCAATTTCTCGGTGCGAAAGGTGGAGGAGCTGGTTCGTAATTCATCACCGGCAAAAAAATCAAAAGTTTTTCGTACCCCTTCTCCTGAATATAAAAGCATACAGGACAGACTATGTGGTTTGTACGAAACTAAAGTTGAAGTCAGACCTGCAGCAAATGGTTCGGGTAAAATTGTAATTAATTATTTCTCTACCGATGACCTCAACAGGCTTCTCGATATGCTGGATTCCTGATTTGATTGAAGATTTTTGATTTAAGCTCGCGGTTAAATAATTTTTTTCAGAAAATAACATTTTACTTGGCTATTTGAAATCAAAAATAAATTTTTTTTTAGTTTTCATTTTGATAAGCGGGAAAGTATTCGCGCAATCCGGAACAGATTCTTTAATAAAAAAACATTCTCCAAGTAAAGCTTCTTTGATGTCAATGGTTTTACCTGGGGCAGGTCAGTTTTATAATAAGAAGTATTGGAAAATTCCGGTAATCTATGCCGGGTTTGCAGGCATGGGCTACCTGATTCATTTTAATAATGAGCTGTTTCAGCAATATAAAGAAGCGTATATTTTAAGAGTAGATGGTGATCCAAATACAATTGATGAGTTTGCTGATCACTACACCGATTCCGATTTACAGACTTTAAAAAATTATTACCGCAGAAACCGCGATCTCTGCATAATAGTTGCAGGATTGATTTATGTTCTTAATATTGTTGATGCCAGTGTGGATGCCCATCTTTTTTATTTTGATGTGAGCGATGATTTGTCATTAATGATACAACCATCCATTAATTTAACTTCACCTAACAATCCTTCATATACCGGAGTAAGTTTAACTTTAAATTTTTAATCAACTTTAAACCGTCAACTTTAAACTTATTCATTATGCGTATTGCTCTTCTCGGTTACGGTAAAATGGGAAAAGAAATTGAACAAATAGCTTTGGCAATGGGTCATAAAATTAATTTGAAAATTGACAAAAACAATTATACAGATTTTAATTTTGAAAATTGCAAGCAGGCAGATGTAGCAATTGAATTTTCACAACCCGATTCGGTTTTTGGTAACATCAGCAAGTGTTTCGACTTTGGAATTCCTGTTGTTGTTGGAACAACAGGTTGGTATGAGCGCACGGAAGAAATAAAAGAATTATGCAAACAGAAAAACGGTTCAATGCTATATGCTTCTAACTTTAGCATTGGTGTGAATTTATTTTTTGATCTGAATAGGAAATTAGCTGCAATGATGAAGCAACATACTGACTATAAAATCTCAATTGAAGAAATTCATCACACACAAAAATTAGATAAACCAAGCGGAACAGCAATTACGCTTGCCAATGAAATTATTTCACAATCGCATGAGAAAAAATCGTGGTCAATTGAAGAAGGCGATAAAGAAAAAAAAGGAAAACTTTTTATTCACTCAATTCGTAAAGAAAATGTGGTTGGTATTCACACCGTAAATTATGAATCGGATATTGACAAAATTGAAATCAGTCATGAGGCCTTCAACCGTAAAGGATTTGCAAAAGGAGCTGTTCTTGCCGCCCAGTGGCTAATCGGCAAAAAAGGATTTTACCAGTTTTCAGATATTATTAATGAACTTTAAAGCAGACCTTTCTTATTAACAAAACATTAACAACAACCAGACTCATAGGATTGAAACCTGAACAAATTTAATCTCTACCTTCGCAACGAAATATATTCAAAAAACTATTGTCTTGATACTAATATCTTGATACTTGATACTTATATATGAATTGGAAATTCTGGAAAAGCAGCGGAAGAAAAAGTAAAACCCGCGAATGGATTGACGCGTTAATATTTGCGGTAATTGCCGCAACACTTATTCGAACCTTTTTTATTGAAGCCTTTACCATTCCTACGCCTTCGATGGAAGAAGATTTGATGGTTGGCGATTTTCTATTTGTAAGCAAGATAAGCTACGGTGCGCGTACACCCATGACACCTTTGGCATTTCCATTTGCTCACCAGGAACTTCCCTTAGTAGGAGGTAAAGCATATTCTGAAGCTATTAAATGGGGCTATCACCGTTTACCGGGATTTGGAAAAGTGAAAAACAACGATTGCGTAGTGTTTAATTATCCTATGGAAGATGACCGCCCGATTGACAAGCAAACGCATTACATAAAACGGTGCATTGGTATTCCCGGAGATACTTTAAAAATAATTGACGGATTGGTTTACATTAACGGCAAACCTAATCCGTTAGCACCAAAGGGTGAACATTTGTATGCCATAGCTGCACAGGAAGGGTTTAGTTTTAATGCGGAAAAGCTAAAGGAATTGGGGGTTACCACTGACGATAAAAGATATCTCGACCAGAACCTTATGATGATTACTGACGATGCCGCAGGAAAAATCCGTAAAATGAATGGCATTACTGCTGTACAGCAATTTGTCCGGCCTAAAGGCGAATGGAACCCGCAGATTTTTCCTGACAACCCCAACCTGAAATGGAATGAAGATAATTACGGCCCGATTTATATTCCGAAAGCCGGCTCAACAATACAACTGACTCCCGAAAATATTCCAACCTACCGCAGGGCAATTACTGTTTATGAGAAAAACCAGTTAACAGAACAGAATGGAAAGTTTTTCATCAATGGCAAGGAAACATCAACTTATACTTTTAAGCAGGGTTATTACTGGATGATGGGCGATAACCGCCACAATTCGCTCGACTCACGGTTCTGGGGTTTTGTTCCCGAAGATCATATTGTTGGTAAAGCCGTTTTTATCTGGATGTCTTGGAACAGCGAAGGAAGTTTTTTTAGTAAGATCAGGTGGGGAAGATTGTTTAATTCAATCCATTAATTTTTTTTGGTTGCTTTTTTGTTTAAATGACAAAAGCGATTTTCTCGACTTCCTATCTGCCTTCAATTGAATACATCCAAACACTGTGGAAATTTTCTTCTGTAAAAATTGAACAGTATGAAAATTTTCCAAAACAAACTGCCCGGAACCGTTGCCATATTCTAAGTGCAAATGGTATTCAAACTATAACCATTCCGGTTTTGCATGAGCATAAAGTAAAAGTTCTCATCAGGGATTTAAAAATAAGTTATCACGAACCATGGCAGCGTGTGCACTGGCAGGCTTTATGTTCGGCTTATAACAAATCACCTTTCTATGAATTTTACCGTGATGATTTCGAAAAAATAATTTTCAGCAATAAAACTTTTCTGCTTGACCTCAATACTGAATTGCTCCAACTTATTTTAAGAATTTTAAAAGTTAATGCCGAAATTGGAAAGACAGGAACCTATGAAGAAGGTTATCCAGAAAATGATTTTCGCTTTTTATCCAATGGAAAATCAAATTCAATCAACAATCAACAATCAACAATCAACAATCAGCAGTACCTTCAGGTTTTTTCTTACAAGTTTGGTTTCGTTCCCAACCTGAGTATTGTTGATTTGATTTTTAATACTGGAAACGCAGCACCTGATTTTGTTTACTCCGAACTGAATACTGATTGCTGAATACTTATTTTTGTGCAATCATAAAACCCGGCTATGGCTGCAAAACAAGATATTGAATTCAATAAAAACGAGGATAGTTATAAAACGCTTCTTGCCCAGTTGCAAAACAAGTTGCATAAAGTATATGAAGGTGGCGGCAAGAAAAGCGCTGCAAAGCAAAAAGAAAAAAACAAAATGCTTGCCCGCGAGCGTATTGCATATTTACTCGATAAAGACAAACCGCAATTTGAAGTTGGCGCTTTTGCAGCTGATGAAATGTATAAAGAGGAGGGAGGATGCCCTTCTGCCGGTGTTGTTGTAATAATCGGGTATGTTTCGGGCAGGCAGTGCATTGTGGTTGCCAATGACGCGACAGTGAAAGCGGGCGCATGGTTCCCGATGACTGCGAAAAAGAATCTGCGTGCACAGGAGATGTCAATCGAGAACCGTTTGCCTATTATTTATTTGGTTGACAGTGCAGGTGTTTTTCTTCCTATGCAGGATGAAATTTTTCCCGACAAAGAACACTTCGGACGAATTTTTCGCAATAATGCTGTGATGTCTTCAATGGGGATTGTACAAATAGCAGCTATTATGGGAAGTTGTGTGGCAGGCGGAGCTTATTTGCCTATTATGAGCGATGAAGCGATGATTGTGGATAAAACCGGTTCGGTATTTTTGGCCGGAAGCTATTTGGTGAAATCTGCGATTGGCGAAGACATAGATAACGAAACGTTAGGAGGAGCCACCACGCACTGTGAAATTTCGGGTGTTACCGACAATAAATTTAAAGACGATGCTTCCTGTTTGGATTACATCAAAAGATTATTTTCAAAGCTTGGTGATTTTGAAAAAGCAGGATTTGACAGGTCACAGCCCGTAGCTCCCGTAAAAGACGAAAAAGAAATTTATGGAATTATTTCTTCTGATTCGGGTAAGCAATACGATATGCACGAAGTTATTTATCGCTTAACCGATGGAAGCGAGTTTGACGAGTACAAAGAAAAATACGGGCAGAGCATTGTTTGCGGAACTGCCCGCATTGACGGATGGGCAGTAGGTATTGTTGCCAACCAGCGCAAGGTGGTAAAAACAAAAAAAGGCGAAATGCAGTTTGGCGGAGTTATTTTTTCGGACTCTGCCGATAAGGCTACCCGTTTTATTATGAATTGTAACCAGCGTAAAATTCCGCTTGTTTTTTTGCAGGATGTTACCGGGTTTATGGTTGGTTCGCGCAGCGAATATGGAGGTATCATTAAAGACGGTGCTAAAATGGTAAATGCAATGGCAAATTCTGTGGTGCCAAAGTTTACGGTAATAATCGGCAACTCGTACGGTGCCGGTAATTACGCCATGTGCGGCAAGGCATACGACCCCCGGTTGATTGCAGCTTTTCCAACAGCACGCATAGCCGTAATGGGAGGCGACCAGGCGGCAAAAACTTTATTGCAGATTCAGGTAAGCGCGCTTAAATCGCAGGGAAAAACGGAATTGACCAAAGCCGAAGAAAATGAAATGCTGAAAATAATTACCGACCGCTACAACTCGCAAATCTCCCCTTACTATGCCGCCTCGCGCCTCTGGGTTGATGCCATAATTGACCCCCTCGAAACACGCAAAATGATTTCTATGGGAATTGAAATGGCAAATCATGCTCCTATAACTAAGCAGTATAATGTGGGAGTGATACAGACGTAATCAACTCCATTTGATTTTAACTGTAAAAAAGAGATTGAAAAGTAAAAAACCGAGCTTACCTCAAATCCACCACCTCAACCCCGGGATGCTTGGTAGTATCGAAGCTGAAAAGATTGTCGGGAGCGGGAACATCGGCATTAAATTTTTCAACTATATAAAAAATATGCGAGCCGCTTTTGTTTAAAATTTTAGCGCTCTCAATAAACTTAGTGGTTTTATTAATGCTCAGCTGGATTTTAAAATAAGGTTTTTTGGCATCTTCGGGTACAAGCTCAACCTGTTGTATAACTTTTGCACCCTCTTTTTTCTCGCCAATGTACTTTGAACGGAATCCTTTTTCATAAATGGTAAAAATAGTCGTGGGCGAAATGGCGTCTTCTTTTTTAGCGGCAGCATCGTTTATCTGCACTTCATTTTCTTCTTTTAAAAATGTCCAGATGGATTTACCATCGCTGATTACTTCCTGCCCGTTCATATCCAGCTTATACTTATCTCCTTTAATGGTAATGTTACCGGTTTGCTTATCTTTTGTTTTTTCTTTTTGATTTTCGATGGTAAGGTTAAATGCAACCGTAAGCGACTTAAACGATTTGTATTTGGCGCTTACCGATTTCAAAATGCCATCGGCTTTCGAATCTTTTTGTGCAATAGAGAAATGGGAAACTGCAGACAACAAAATAAAAGTTATAACGGGAATTTTTTTCATCAGATTATTTGGATAAATAATTCTTTTCTCCTTAATCAAACTATACGCCATATGAGAACGAATGTTAAAATAACAAGAAATTCTTCACGTTGATTTCAGGTGCGAAAATACAATTTTTCGACTGTTCGAGCCTTATTAAGGCTGTACGGTAAAATACTGTTCCAGCGCCATTATATCTTTCACTCTTACTTCTCGAGCTTTGCTGCCTTCAAAAGGACCTATTATGCCCGCTGCTTCCAATTGGTCAATTAAACGTCCTGCCCTGTTGTATCCTAATTTCAATCTGCGCTGAAGCAACGATGCTGAGCCCTGCTGGTGCTGCACAACCATTCGCGCTGCTTCTTCAAACAGGGGATCGCGGTCGGCAGCATCTACATCATTGACCCCTGCATTTTCATTTTCGCCAACATATTCAGGCAGCAAAAACGCATCGGGATATCCGCGCTGGCTGCCGATGAACTCTGTTATTTTCTCCACCTCTGGCAAATCAACAAAGGCGCATTGCAAACGGATAAGATCAGCGCCTGTTGACAACAGCATATCACCACGACCTATTAACTGATCAGCACCACCGGTATCAAGAATGGTTCGTGAATCAATTTTTGAAGTAACACGGAAAGCAATACGTGCCGGGAAATTTGCTTTGATGGTTCCGGTAATAATATTTACCGAAGGACGCTGTGTGGCAATAATAAGATGGATGCCAATGGCACGTGCTAACTGTGCAAGACGTGTAATGGGAGCTTCAATTTCCTTGCCTGCAGTCATTATCAGGTCGGCAAATTCATCAATCACCAAAATTATAAACGGAAGAAAACGGTGACCGTTATTTGGATTCAATTTTCGGCTTACAAATTTTGCATTGTACTCTCGTATGTTTCTTACCTGCGCATCTTTAAGCAGCTCATACCGCTGATCCATTTCAATGCAAAGCGAATTCAGTGTGTTCACCACCTTACGGGTATCAGTAATGATAGCATCTTCTTCACCCGGCAGCTTAGCAAGAAAATGACGCTCGATGGTTTTAAACAGATTCAGTTCAACTTTCTTGGGGTCAACCAAAACAAATTTTACCTGCGAAGGATGCTTTTTATAAAGCAGCGAAACCAGCACAGCATTCAACCCGACTGATTTCCCCTGCCCAGTAGCGCCTGCCATTAAAAGGTGAGGCATTTTGGCAAGGTCGGCAACATATACTTCGTTCGAAATGGTTTTGCCTAATCCTACAGGAAGATCCAACTCGGAATTCATAAATTTTTCCGAGCTAAGCACTGTACGCATTGAAACTACTTCGGGATTCTGGTTTGGAACTTCAATACCAATAGTTCCCTTTCCGGGAATGGGCGCAATAATGCGGATGCCCAAAGCCGATAGACTGAGAGCAATATCATCTTCAAGATTCTTGATTTTGGAAATGCGGATTCCCGCCTGCGGAACTATTTCGAATAACGTTACAGTAGGACCAACCGTTGCTTTAATTTTTTCGATGGAGATGTTGTAGTGACCTAATGTTTCAACAATACGGTTTTTATTTGCTTCGAGTTCGGCAATTAATTCCTCACGGCTTTGAACAGCTTTTGCTGAATAGGCTTCAAGTAAATCAAGGTGAGGAAACTGGTATGAGTGTAAATCGAGCGTTGGATCATATTCGCCAAGTGCCTCCACCAATTGCTGTGATGTTTCCTCTGTATCAGTAAAATTTATTGCGGGCTCTTCTTTTGCAGATTCAATGGAAAGGGGAACATCTTCGGAAGCAGAAAGCGTTTCCAAGCCCGGCATTTCAATTTCCATTTCATTCTCATCCTCACTTTCATCTGTATTTATTGATTCCAGTTCTTCCACACTACCATGCTCTTCGCTTATTTCATCTTCATTATTCTCAATGGAAAGAACAATAGGTTCATTCATATCTGGTGTTTTTACATCTAGATTTTCTTCAACTGGTTCTTTAAATTTATTTCCGGTGATTTCAGCAGTCAGCAAAGGGTCAATTTCTGTTTCTTCAGAAGCAATTTTTTCTGAATTAAATTTTAATTTAAGATTAAATGCTCCAATCAGGAAACCGGTAAAAGCAAAAAGTAGCGCAAGTCCCGTACCTATACCACCTAACAAACCATTAAGCCATTTGTTCATTTCGAAACCGAACGAACCGCCAAGAAAAAGAAGCTGGCTACTCGTAAAAATAAATCCCAATGCAGTTGAAAGAAAAACTAAAGCGAAAAGTGAATACGCTAATGTTTTCCTAATGGGAAGCAATTGAATTCCAAATAAAATCCTGCATCCCAAAACAGTTAATATTACAATAAAAGAAAACGAAGCAATACCAAACCAGTTTTGAATAAACTGGTGAGAAATAAGAGCGCCTGTTTTTCCAAGCCAATTTTCAACTTTTATATCAGCATTTGTAAGCAGGCTCCAAACTGGGCCGGTAACTTTATCATGGTCGGCTTTCCAGGTAAAAAAGAATGAAGTGAAAGCAATTAATAAAAATGCCGAAAACAAAATCAGAAACAATCCCGTAATGCGGTGTGTGCGGTCGTCCTTAAAAAAATTTATGATTGACGCGATTCGTCCACGAAATGTTGTTTTCTTTTTTGGAGAATCGCTTGTTTCTTTTATTTTATTTCCTTTTGAAGCCATTGGCATTAAATTGATTCAGGGTAAAAGTAATTATAGATTACTTTAGCATTTAATTGTTATAACGCACGTAATGAACATTTAATTGTGAATAAGATGTTATGAAGATTTAACTGCGAATTCCAGATTTCAAATAAACCCTTTAGTTCGGATAAATCATTTGGGTATTTTTTTAAGACAATTATTCTTATATTCTCTGAAGGCAAAACTTAATTATCGTTAAAAAAATGGAGATATAAATCATGCTTTTGGATTATTTTATCTGGCATTTTAAATCTATTTGTTTATCTTTTAATAAATTGGAAGCCTTATTACTTATAAGTTTCAGAATAATTACTACTTTTATAACGTCATTTGAACAAGTAGTTAATATCAGTATTGTTTTTAAGTAAAAAAA
>JBIOHJ010000125.1:0-9406 GCA_044448905.1 Bacteroidia bacterium
AAACCAAGTGAAATAACGCCAATGACTGCCTTCTTGCTTTCTGAATTATGCATTGAAGCCGGTTTGCCAAAAGGTGTTTTGAATATCGTTCACGGTTACGGGCCAAAAGCCGGTGCTGCAATTGTTTCTCATCAAAAAATTTCTGCCGTCAGTTTTACAGGTGGGACAAAAACCGGGGAGTGGATTGCAAAAACTACTGCATCGATGTTTAAAAAGCTTTCGCTTGAATTGGGAGGAAAAAACCCGAACATCGTTTTTGCTGATTGCAATTTTGATGAAGCAGTAAAAACTTCGGTGAATGCAGCGTTCAGCAACCAGGGAGAAATTTGTTTATGTGGCTCACGGATTTTTATTGAGAAACCTGTTTATGAAAAATTCAAAGAAGCTTTCCTCAAAAGAGTTTCCACATTAAAAGTTGGCGATCCGCTGAATGATGAAAGCCGCATGGGAGCAATAGTTTCAAAACCGCACATGGAAAAAATTCTTTCCTATATTGAACTGGCAAAACAGGAAGGCGGAAAAATTTTATGTGGTGGAAACCGTTTGATGTTAGACGGAAAAAATAAAAACGGATTTTTTATTGCACCCACAGTTATTGAAGGATTGCAGCACGATTGCAGAACAAACCAGGAAGAAATTTTCGGACCAGTTGTAACACTAATGCCTTTTGGAACAGAAACAGAAGCTTTGAAGTTTGCAAATTCAACGCAATATGGTTTAGCGGGGACCATCTGGACGGAAAATCTTTCGCGTGCTCATCGCGTAGCGGCACAATTGCAAAGCGGGATCATCTGGATTAACTGCTGGCTATTGCGAGATTTGCGTACTCCTTTTGGTGGAATGAAAAACTCAGGTGTTGGTCGTGAAGGAGGGTTCGAAGCGCTGAAGTTTTTCACAGAAGAAAAAAATGTGTGCATAAAATTGTAATAGGTCATTTTACTTTTTTCAATCCCAAATGCTTCTCGAAATCTGCGTTGAAACTATCGAATCTGCATTGGCAGCACAGGAAGCCGGTACTGACCGGCTTGAGCTCTGTTCAGATTTGAAGGCTGGAGGGTTAACCCCCGATTTTGATTTAATAAAAGTAGCAAAAGAAAAGATACAACTTCCTATTCATATCATGATTCGTCCGCGTGCAGGAAATTTTTTTTATACTGCAGAAGAGTTTGAGAAAATGAAAACGGAAATTAAAACTGTGAAACAATTAAATACCGATGGCGTTGTATTCGGAATTTTAACTGGAAACGGAGATGTGGATGTGAAAAGAACAAGGGAACTTGTAGAATTATCAAAACCCATGAAGGTTACTTTTCACCGCGCATTTGACGTGGCAAAAAATCCATTTGATGGGCTTGAAAGAATTATTGAATGTGGTTGTGATACCCTTTTGACTTCGGGGCAAAAGGAAAAAGCAATCGAAGGAGTTGATTTAATTAGACAGTTATATAATAAAGCTAATAGAAGGATTGAGATTATGGCAGGAAGCGGAATAACTGATAAAAACATTTTAGAAATTGTACTTCAATCACGAGTAGAATCATTTCATGCTTCAGCTAAGAAAATAGTTTCTGAAAATAATGTTTATGAAGTTGATAAGGAAATTGTGCGAGCAATGAAAAATAAGCTGAATAGTTATTTGCGTTAAATTTATTCAACAAAATTAACTCAGGTTATCATTCAAAATCGTTCAGAGCAAGAAGATTTAAAAAGGATTAAATGAAAATTTGTTTTTTACATTTCCTGCTTTTCCTTTTTCTTGTCGAGGTTTCCTTTTCGCAAACCACTGTAAATTTTTCTCTCAACCAAAACTGGAGTTTCAAATATAAGGATCAGTGGTACAGTACTGCCGTTCCCAATTCTATTCACACCGATTTGCTCAAACATCAATTAATCGAAGAACCATTTTACCGAGACAATGAGACAAAACAACAATGGATTGGCGAGCATGATTGGGAATACAAAAAAGAGTTTAATGTTGACACTGTTCTGTTAAAAAAACAGGTTGTGGAACTTCTTTTTAAAGGGCTGGATACTTATGCAGATGTTTTTCTGAATGACAGCTTGATTTTACAAGCTGATAATATGTTTCGGGAGTGGAAAATTTCCTGTAAAGAAATTTTACTTTTAAAGAATAATCAGCTGAAAATAATTTTTCATTCAGCAACCAAAAAAGCTAAAGAACTTTATGAAAATTATCCCTACAAAAAACTTCCGGGCGAAGAGCGTGTGATGGCTCGCAAAGCGCAATATAATTTTGGATGGGACTTTGCTCCACGATTTATTACTTGCGGAGTCTGGAAAGATATTGAATTGATTGGTTGGGATTATTTTAAGATTGAAAATGTTTTTATTCAAACTGATTCAATTAGCAGTTATGAAGCGCATTTATCTGGAAAAATGGAGATTATATCCTCAGAAGACAGCTACGTTGGAATTGCCTTATTTAATATAAAAAGTTCACCCCATTTATTAGTGGACGATCAAATTCCTGGTAGGGGGATCAAAAAGGGAGAAAACGAAATACAATTTCATTTTACAATTGAGTACCCCAAGCTTTGGTGGTGTAATGGCTCAGGAGAACAAAATTTTTATGATTTATTAATTTACATAATTGATATAAATGGTCATTCTGATTCCACGAAAGCCAAGTTAGGAATCCGCACCATTGAGATTATTCAACAACCGGATTCATCAGGCAAAAGTTTTTATTTCAAACTCAATGGTAGACCTGTTTTTATGAAAGGCGCCAATTACGTTCCGCAAGATGTTTTTCTGAATCGTGTTACGGATGAAAAATATGATTCGCTTTTATCGGACGTAAAAAATGCAAATATGAATATGCTTCGCGTGTGGGGCGGGGGAATTTATGAAAAAGAAAAATTTTATGAACTGTGCGATGAATATGGAATTCTGGTATGGCAGGATTTTATGTTTGCTTGCGGCATGTATCCGTTTGATAGTTTGTTTTTAAAAAATGTAAAAGAAGAAGCGGAACAACAGGTGAAACGGTTAAGTAATCATCCATGCATTGCATTGTGGTGCGGTAACAATGAAAATTCCGAAGGCTGGCACCGCTGGGGATGGCAAAATGATTATTCGGAAAATGAACGAAAGGAAATATGGAATGGCTACCAAAAATTGTTTAACGACATTTTACTAGGTGCTGTAAAAAAATATTCCAATTCATTTTATTATGAAACTTCCCCGATGTATGGAAGAGGAGATGAACGCCACACTAAAGTAGGCGATGCGCACAACTGGTTTGTGTGGCACGATGGCGAACCGTTTGAAAATTATGAACAGAAGGTTCCGCGATTTATGAGTGAATTCGGATTTCAATCCTATCCTGCGCTTAAAACAATTGAGAAATTTGCTTTGCCTTCTGATCAGAATTTAGAAAGTGATGTGATGAAAGTTCACCAGAAACATTCACGCGGAAATGAAATAATAAAAACATACATGCAACGCCAGTATGGAAAGCTTCCGGCAAACTTTGCAGAGTTTATTGAAATAAGCCAATTATTACAGATGCAGGGAGTTACCCAAGGCATTAGGGCGCATTTAAATGCAAGTCCTTACTGTACCGGAAGTTTAATCTGGCAGTTGAATGATTGCTGGCCTGCTGCTTCATGGAGCATGATTGATTACTACGGAAATAAAAAGAAGCTTTATTATGGAGTGAAAAAAGAGTTTAAAGAATAAACTATCTTCTTTTTTTCTTGCTTTTTTTAGAAGAAAAATGTTCCTGCTTCGACTTGGAATAAATATTTTTTTTTTTGCTGCGATGCTTATCAGAAGATTTCCTGTTTTCTGATTTTCCGTCTTCCACCAAAACAAAATCAATTTGTTTTTTTACCAAATCAGTTTTGTTCAGCATTACCTGGATTACATCGCCCAGGCGAAAAACTTTTTTTGAGCGCACACCACGGATACAATAATTCTTTTCATCCAGCTCGTAAAAATCATCTCCGATGTCTCGAAGGCGAATCAACCCTTCACATTTGCTGTCAATCAGCTCCACGTAAATCCCCCACTCAGTAACGCCTGAAATGATCCCGGAAAAGACTTCCCCGTGCTTACCTGACATATATTGCACTTGTTTGTATTTAACCGAAGCGCGTTCGGCTTCTGCTGCCTGTATTTCCATTTCGGTGCTATGCTTGCATTTGTGTTCAAAATCTTTTTGTGCAACCGAATTTCCACCGCTCAGATAGTAATCCAGCAACCGGTGAACCATCACATCCGGATAACGCCTTATTGGCGAAGTAAAGTGTGTATAATAATCAAATGCCAATCCGTAATGTCCGATATTTTCGGTAGTGTAAATAGCTTTTGCCATGGTACGTATAGCCAACTGCTCCAGAACATTTTCTTCAGGCTTGCCCTTTATATCTGTCATCAGCTGATTCAGTGAATGTGCAATTTCTTTTTCGGAACCAATATTTAACTTGTATCCAAACTGACCGGCAAATTGTGCAAAGTCTTTTGCTTTTTCTTCAGAGGGTGCATCATGCACACGGTAAACAAATGTCCGGTTTGATTTCCCGACTCGTTCTGCCACTTTCCTGTTTGCAAGCAGCATGAATTCCTCAATCAGTTTATTTGAGTCTTTACTTTCTTTAATAAAAACTCCCAGTGGATTTCCTTTTTCATCCAACCGGAATTTCACTTCCACTTTTTCAAAACTGATAGCTCCTTTTTTAAACCGTTCCGCTCTTAACTTTTTTGCCAGCTTATCCATTAGCAAGATTTCAGTTTCTAAAACTCCTTTACCGGTTTCGATTACCTGTTGCGCTTCTTCATATGTAAATCTTTTGTTGGAATTAATAATTGTTCTTCCAAACCATTCTTCTAAAACATTTGCATGCTCGTCCATCACCAAGACAGCGGAGTAACAAAGTTTATCTTCATTCGGGCGAAGTGAACAAACATGATTGGATAATTTTTCAGGAAGCATGGGAATCACACGGTCAACGAGATAAATGGAAGTGGCGCGTTCAAATGCTTCTTTCTCCAGCTCAGTTCCCGGTTTCAAATAATACGAAACATCGGCAATATGAATTCCGATTTCCCATTTTCCTTCAGAAACTTTTTTAATTGAAAGTGCATCATCAAAATCTTTTGCATCGGCAGGGTCAATCGTAAATGTTGTGATGCTGCGGAAATCTTTTCTGCGTTTTATTTCTGCTTCGGAAATTTCAAACGGAATATCATCAGCTTCTTTTTCCACCTTGGCTGGAAATTGCAAAGGGAAGCCATACTCTACGAGAATTGCATCCATCTCGGTATTATTCTCACCCGGCATACCGAGCACCTTAATAATTTCTCCGGTTGGATTCTTTGATTCGGGCTGCCATTCTGTTATACTTGCAACAGCTTTCTCTCCGTTCTTTGCCCCGTTCAGGTTTTGCAGCGGAATAAAAATATCCACATTCACTTTGCGGCTATCGGGAACCAGGAAAGCAAACTTTGACGAAACCTGTACAACTCCGACAAAATCGGTTTTTACTCTTTCTAAAATTTCTGTGACTTCTCCCTCTAATCTTTTTCCTTCCCGCTTTGCGTACAGCAATACTTTTACCGTATCTCCATGCAAGGCATTTTTTACATTTCTCGGAGCAATGTAAATATCATCTTCCAGGTCCTCATTCATTACATAAGCCGCGCCCGTTGAAGTAATATCTATTTTGCCCTCAGCAAATGAATGCTGCGGAAATAATTTATACCGGCCATAATCGGTTTCAATTACATCACCGCTGTAAACAAGCTTTTCAATGGCTTCAATTATCAAAGCGCGATTTTGGGGCTTATTATTTTCAGGATCTAAAAAGGAATTAATGGTTGCACCGTGAATGCTGACAAGATGTTTATAAATCTGTTTGTGATTTAAAGTTTTGTAAGGATGTTTTTTAAAAACATCAAGAATATTTTTCCGCAATACTTCGTGAGAAAAATTGTTTTTAATTTTTTTGGAAATCATTTAAAAAATGTGTGTCAAAATCAGAAAAGAAGAAACGGGGAAGTTGTCTTCTGAATATTTATGCGCACAAAGGTAATTCTTTTTTCTTTATGAGGATTGTTTGCTATTCCCTCTCCTTTGGTGAGGTGGGTTAGGGTGAGGCCTCTTTTAATTATCTTTGTATCATGTACAAAGCGAAAGTTAACGGGAAGGATTTTGAAATTAAACCTGCAAAAACAGCAAATACTTTTTTATTGAACGATGAAGAAATAAAGATTGATTTAATTAAGTTGAAAGAAGGTTCATTTCATATTCTTCAGAAAAATAAATCATACAATGTGGAAGTGGTGAATGCAAATCACGAAGAAAAAATATTTGAGATTAGTGTAAACGGAAATAATTATACGGTTCATCTGAAAGACCGGTATGACGAGTTGCTTCATCGGTTGGGAATGGATGAAGCGGCTTCACTTAAGGTAATTAACTTAAAAGCCCCGATGCCGGGATTGGTTGTACAGGTTCATGTTATGGATGGGCAACAGGTGAAAAGCGGAGATGTACTGGTTACGCTTGAGGCAATGAAAATGGAAAACGCTTTGAAGGCTACCGGTGATGCCATTGTTAAAAAAGTTTCCGTTAAGAAAGGTGCAACAGTGGAAAAAAATCAGGTTCTTGTTTATCTTACTTAACATATCATACCATGAAAAACAACAGGCGTGAATTTATTAAGAAGGGTGCTATACTAACGGCTGCGGCAGCAGGACTTTCTTCAATGGGAAATAAATTGTTTTCTGAAATGGTTGCTTCCGGGGAAACGGCTCCGTTTAAATTGCCACCTCTTCCTTATGATTATGCAGCGCTGGAGCCGCATATTGACACAATGACTATGCAAATTCATCACGACAAGCATCATGCTGCATACGTGAATAATCTAAATAAGGCATTAACTGAAAACAAAATTGAAAATGTTTCACTCGATGATTTAATCCGCAATGTTTCAAAATATCCTGCTGCTGTTCGCAATAATGGCGGGGGGCACTGGAATCATTCCATGTTTTGGAACCTGATGAAGCCTGGCGGAAGTGGAAATCCATCAGGGGATATTGTCCGTGTTATTGATGATTCATTCGGGACGACTGAGGAATTTAAAAATAAATTTAACGAAGCAGCTTTGTCAAGATTTGGGTCTGGGTGGGTGTGGCTGGTTACAAAAAAAGGAAAGTTAATTATTGGCTCTACCCCTAACCAGGATAATCCGTTAATGGATGTGTCCGAGTTTAAAGGAACTCCTGTTCTTTGCCTGGACGTCTGGGAACATGCATATTATTTAAAGTACCAGAACAAGCGTGTTGATTATGTGAATGCCTGGTGGAACTTAGTAAACTGGGATGAAGTGAACAGGCGGTTAAGAGAATCCTGAAAATCGTTCTATATCTCAATCTCCATTTTAATATTCGCCCTTTTATAGATGCCGGGTGTCAGCTCCACTTCTTTAAATCCTAATTTAAAATATAATTTTACTGCAATTGCCGATGTAACGCGGTTCGAATACAGTTCAACTTTTGTTGCTCCCATCTTTTTTGCTTTCTCAATAGTGGCCTTGCCAAGCAACTCTCCGATTTTCCTGCCGCGGTAATTTTCATCCACAGCCATCTTGGTAAGTTCAAGCAAAGCCGCGGAGGTTTTCTTTAATGCGCAGGTGCCTACAATCTTTTCTCCCAGCCGTGCAAGCAAGATAGCTCCGCCCGGATTAATAATATATTCCTCGGGCTTGCTCAATACAAGGATATCAATTTCCTCCAGCGGAAAATCTTTTTCAATCCAGAGTTTATTCAGCCTGAAAAAATCGGGTTGGTAGAGGTGTTCGTACTTTATGATTTCTACTGCGTGATTTTCATTTCCAACACTCATAACAATTTATCCGTTTGCACTTTTTTGAAGCTCGAATTTACTAGGTAGACACCGAATATGGTAACTGCCGTTCCCGACACAATCATGTAATTCAACCGTTCGTCCAATAAAATATTTGCGAGGTTTGGGGATGCACCCAAATAATTATTTATCTTTTTTAAACCAGCGTAATATCAAACTGCACCAAATCCACAAACTCCTGCACACGCGCATCTACTTCGTCCTGTTCAAGATTCATTATACGCTCTGTACCGAACTTTTCAACGCAAAAGCTTGCCATTGCAGAACCGAAAATAATACCGCGCTTCATGTTTTCGAAAGAAATATCCCTGGTACGGGCAAGATAACCGATAAAGCCACCGGCAAAAGTATCGCCAGCACCGGTGGGGTCGAACACATCTTCTAACGGCAGGGCAGGCGCGAAAAAAACCTGCTCTTCGTGAAAAAGCAAAGCACCATGTTCACCTTTTTTAATTACTAAATATTTAGGACCGAGCTTTAAAATTTTCTGCGCTGCTTTTACCAGAGAATACTCATGGGTGAGCTGCCGTGCCTCGGCATCGTTTATGGTAAGCACATCCACCCGTTTAATGGTTTGCATCAATTCGTTCAGGGTGGTTTCCATCCAGAAATTCATCGTATCCAATACAATTAATTTAGGACGTTTCACCATTCTATCCATTACCTGTTGCTGAACTTGGGGCATAAGATTTCCGAGCATAAGAAATTCGCAATCCTGGTACGATGCGGGAATCACAGGGTCAAAATCAGCTAGGACATTCAACTGTGTCTCTAATGTATCACGGCTATTCATATCGGTATGGTAAAGCCCCGACCAGAAAAAAGATTTTTGCCCTTTCTTTATTTGCAAACCATCGGTATTAACTCCCTGCTCGTTCATCTTTTTGATGGCGGCTGCCGGAAAATCATCACCAACTACCGATACAAGATTAATTTTTTTTGTAAAATAAGATGCAGCCAGCGAAGCATAGGTAGCAGCACCACCAATTATTTTATCGGTTTTTCCGAATGGGGTTTCAATGGCATCAAAAGCGACAGTACCTACAATAAGGAGTGACATATTAGGTTTGGGATTTACGGTTTTAAAAAAGCGAGGCAAAGCTAAGAAAACAAGCGAAGAACTTTGTTAAGAATATTTGTTTTCTACCTTTGGCAGCTGCTTTTATGAGCAAATATTTGAAGTAATTTTGTTTCATAAATAATACGCATGGGACCTTCATCACTTATAGTCCTTATCATTGCTGCCATTGCTTTCTCAGCCGGGGGAATTCTTGTTGCAAAAATCCTGGTAAAAGGTACAAAGAATAAGGCAAAAGGCGAACCTTATGAATGTGGTGTTCCAACGGTCGGGCAATCATGGGTTCAGTTCAATGTGGGATATTATTTGTTTGCATTGATATTTTTAATTTTTGATGTGGAGCTTGTGTTCCTTTATCCTTGGGCAGTGGTGGTAAAACAAATGGGATGGATTGCTTTTGTTGATGTTATTATATTCCTGTTTATACTCTTTCTTGG
>JBIOHJ010000126.1:0-9355 GCA_044448905.1 Bacteroidia bacterium
CTCAAAAAGTTTGCATGCAGAGCTTTTTCATCTTTTAACCTGCGGTCGAAAAAACCTGAATCGGGTACCAGGGTAAACTCCAGTTTTTTCTCCTCTCCTTTTTTGCTTATCGCGAGGGAAAAATTTTTCGGCTCGGTGCGGAAAGGAATATTTCCCCTGAAGCTGATTTCACCTGCAACAGAATCTTTTTCGGCACGAACCGTCAGGAAAACTTTTTTAGGTTTTTTATCACCAAAAACAAAATCATGATCCGAAAAATTCAAAGTAACCACCGGGCGCACTTCCAGCGGACGGTACGTTTCGCCTTTAACAGGGTCAGTCCATTTATACACAACAGGAGTAATAAATTCGAATGCCTGGTTATGAATGTTGAAATTGAATTTTGCATTTAAAGGAGCATCGTTTTCGGGTTTACCGGTTTGTTCCGGCTTTTCCACTACATACATGCCTGCCGGATGACTTTCGGTAAGCCAGTAGGGTGTGGTAGGATTCATGGATGTGCCCGTAATAATTTTTCTTTCCACCGTTATCATCTCATTTTTATCGCATGATTTATTCAATAGTGTATCCAATTTATCTGCCATAGAAATTCGATTCAGAATAACCTGGACATCTGAAAATTTTACAGCCTGTAATTTTATTTTCAATGAATCACCGGCTACTACCGAAAAATCAGTTGCAGATGCTTCAAACCATAATCCTGCACAGGAAAGAATTATTTTTTCGAATTCTTTTGTTTTTTGTTTTTTCCAGTATTCGTCTTTTATATTTTGCAATTCTTTATATGCTTCAAGTAATAATGGCAAAATCAAGCCGGGACTTTGCGGATTAAAATCAATCAACGCTTTTTGAATCAGCTTGCCGAATTTTTCTGATCCGGTAATTCTTTGCCATGTAAAATCGAGATTGCAGTAAAGATTTTTACAGGAGGTATCGCCATCAAGCGGCTTAAAATATTCCACCTGTTTTCCTCTTCCTCTTGCAACGCCAAACCCCTGGCTCTTGTGTTGCGAACGGCTCTCGGCTGCTATTTCGCCATACCATTTCCCAAGTAACGGGTTAAAGACACCCACATCAAAATGAAACTGGTCGTCACGTTGGGTATTACCGGTCGAGAAATTAAATGTGTTCCACCACAGGCTTTTTGCCTGCCATGCCGAAGTAAATTTTAATTGCTCCGGGAACTTAGTGGTATCGCCCGATAATTTGAATGCCTCTGAAGCAAGTATTGCAGATGCAGTATGATGCCCGTGCCCGCCTTCACCGGTTGTGGGGAAACGAGCTATAATAATATCCGGTTTAAAATTGCGGATTACCCAAACCACATCAGCTAAAACTTTATCATGATCCCAGAATTGAAAAGTTTCTTCAGGGTTTTTCGAGTAGCCAAAGTCGTTAGCGCGTGTAAAAAATTGCTCCGCACCGTCAATTCTACGGGCAGCAAGGAGTTCCTGTGTACGTATTACACCCAATAATTCGCCCTGTTCTTTCCCGATAAGATTTTGTCCACCATCACCGCGTGTAATGGAAAGGTAACCGGTGCGAAAACATTTTTCATTTGCAAAATAAGATAGTAAACGTGTGTTCTCGTCATCGGGATGCGCAGCAATGTATAAAACCGAACCCACTGTATTGAGTTTTTTTAACGCAAGCTCAATTTCGCCAGAGGATAAAATTTTTTGGGGTTGGGAGAAAATTAAATTACCCAGTCCTGGGCAAACCGTTAAGGTAATCAAAAAGATAATTTTTTTCATAAATAGTGATTTCAAAATTTCACATTCAGCCTCAGATTAATTGTACGGGCAGAGAGGTAGTTAGGAACAGCATAATAACGGTTTGTTACATCGGCAATCCATAAATATGAAACCGTATTGCTTACCTGTAAAAGATTAAACACTTCGAGGCTTATCCATAACGAATTAATATGATTGGCAAATTTGAGACGGTGCTTTTTCGGCTGGTCTTCATCAATAAAAGTTTTTGAAAAACCAATGTCAACCCTGCGGTAATTGGGAACGCGTAAAATATCTTTATACCTGTCGCGCCCCGGTGGACCGAACGGCAAGCCCGTTCCGAAAATCAAACTCAGATGCATTTTGTACGAGGGAAATTTGGGCAGATAATCCTGGAAGAACATGCTGAAAGTAAAACGCTGGTCGGTTGGGCGCGGAATATAACCCGGTTCGATGCGGATGCTGTCGAACGGAGTTGAATTCAGCGTGTAACCTTTAATAATCTTTTCGCCATCCGAATTATAATAGTCATAATAATAATCGTCAATGATATCTTCCCTGGTTTGAAGAATTGACATGCTCACCCACGATTCGGTTCCCTGAACAAATTCACCGTTAATACGGAAGTCAGCCCCTGCAGCGTATCCCTTTGAATTGTTATCCGCGAAATACCGGATGCGCAGGTTTTCGATTTTATATGGAACAAGGTCATCCAGAATTTTATAATAGATTTCGGAAACAAATTTAAACTCACGCCCCCATGCAAGAAACTGGTAATCGCTTCCGGCAATAAAATGAATTGAGCTTTGCGCTTTGAGATTGGGATTTATTTTCCCGTCAAGGTCACGCAGCTCGCGATAAAAAGGAGGCTGGTAATAGAACCCGGAAGCCGCACGAAAGACAAGGTTGCGTTTCCATTTCGGCTTATAAGAAAATGAAACACGTGGCCCGCCCACCAAATCTTCATTCAAATCACAATATGTTGCACGTATCCCGACTGTCAGCGAAGTTCTTTTTTCGACACCAAGCTGCCAGCTATCCTGCAGGTACCCGTTAAAACGATTGCTGACCACATTGTTTTTTGCTTTCAATACGTTCTGCAAAATAATTTCCTGGTTGTAAGGTCCTGCCTGGCCAACACTATCGCGAGGATGTGGAAGTGAGAAACCGGCTGAGTCCACATAATTCCATTCGTTCAGCTTATCGGTAAACTCTTCATGCTGGTATTTTATTCCCCATTGCAACTCAGAATTTTTGTAATAATAATTTCCTTTGTGTTCGGCATTATATACAAAACCATTTAACTCATTGCGGGCATGATCGAGATAAGAACCGATTCCACGGTTGAAAGCAACATCGCCAAATTCATCCGAACCCAAATCGCGTTCAAGCTCATCAAGGTAATATTGCCCGAGAATATCAAACCGTTCACTTTCCTGGGTGGTGAATAGCGAAGTGGTAAATTTTAATTTCAATTTTTCGGAAACATAATGTGTAAGCGAAAGCGCACCGGTCATGGTTTCAAAATCATCAATCTCCTGTCCGTCAAAATAAACGGTTAAACGCAAAGCCTGGTTAATGGTACCAAAATCGGTTTCACGGTTTGTTGGAACAAAACGGTATTTACTTTTAGAATAATTTCCAAGAAATGCAAGTTCGGTTTTTTTGGTAACCTGGTAGGTGAGGTAAGCCTGTCCATCGGCAAACGTTGGTTTATATTCGCCTTTTGTGTCGAGCGATTTTAAAAGATACTGGTTGGATTTATAACGGATGCCTGTGAGCCAGGTAAATTTTTTGTTTTTAGTAATTCCTTCGAGGCTTAAACCGCCACCAAGCAAACTCATATTTGCGCTGCCGGCAAATTTCACAGGCTTGCGGTATTTGATATCGAGCACGCTGGATAATTTATCTCCATAAATTGCTTCAAATCCTCCTGCTGAAAACAGGATGGACGAAACCATATCGCCATTAATGAAACTCAATCCTTCCTGCTGGCCTGAGCGTACTAAAAATGGCCGGTAAATTTCAATGTCATTCACATATACAAGATTCTCGTCATAATTTCCACCGCGAACAGAATACTGTGAACTTAATTCGTTGTTGGAAATTACACCGGGCAATGTCTTCAGCACATCTTCAAAATTTCCCGACACGGTTGGGATTTGCGAAATAGATTTCGGATCAATACGGATTAAATTCGTTTGGCGTTCTTTCTGATCAGTGATTTCTACCTCGGGTATTTGCTGTGATAAGGAGGTTAGTTTTTTATTGAATTCATATTGCTGATTTTCCGATAAGGTCAAAGTAATTTTTTCGACAGTGTATCCCACATGAGAAAATGCAATGGTAATTTCTTTTTCAGCAGGTACAATTAATGAAAATTTTCCTTTCTCATCGGTAACGGCTCCTTTAGTTTCACCAACTTCAGAAATGTTTACTCCGAAAAGCGCAACCCCGTTAATACCAGTAATTGTTCCATAAACTGTGGCTGTTTTTTGTGAGTAAGAAAAGTGAAAACTGAATAGCAGAAACAATAAAAGGAGTGAAGAATTCTTTACAAACACAATCTTCAGGATTAAATTTCTTTTCTTGTTCAGATGAGGGGGGAGTTGAGATAAAGATTCTTATTCCTTCTCATACTTATCTTTATTTTTAAAATCTCCGTTTTTCCATGCCTGTATAAACTGTGCCCAGGAAATCGGGTTGAGCAGATTGTTAAGGGGCAATTGTCCAACGGAATATAATCGCGAATATTGTTGCTGCATCTGGTATTTATAAGACATGCTTGCATCAGTAGTTGGAAGGTTCTCGGCAACTTCCATCAACCGTTGCTTTGCAAGATTTCTTTTTGCACGGTTTAAATCGTCATCAGGCAAATTCAGGTTTACAAATGCCTGCCTGAACTGTTCGCGGGTGGGCCATGGGTAAATAACCGCTTCATGTATTTCAACAGTATCGCGCATCAATGCCTGGATAAGCGAATACCGGTTATCTGCAAGCGTATCCGGAATAACATACATGGCTTTTTTAAATCCAACCGATGAAAAAATAATTGTGTCATTTAACCGGGCAACGAATGAAAAAAAGCCATAGTAATCACTAATGGTTCCCCGGTAGGTATCTTTAATAATAATGCTTACGAATGGAATAGGATGTAAACTATCAGCTGTCACTACCACACCTGAAAACTGAATAAGTTCTTTCTCTTCATTTTGTGCAAACAAATGATTGCAGGAAAGAAAAATTATCAGGGAAAGAAATACTTTTTTTATCATAAATTTTAAGTGGGCAAAGATAGGAAAAGGAATAGGGTATCTGGACTTCTTTGAAGCAATTTAAAACTCACAATTGATCGGTACAATCTGAAATTGTTAAATAATTTTGCAGCAGGCATGGTGATAATAAAATGACATACAAAAAGAAAACATGGATTGAAAAGCTTTACGATGTAAAGAAAGGCCTTCCCAAAGTTGAAAAGATAAAACGCAACCAGGAAAAAATATGGGGCAAAGGAACCATTGCCATTGCCACTCCGTTGATTGTTGATGAAATGATGCGCAGCGTTCCGAAGGGAAAAGTAATTACGGTAAATCAATTGCGTGAACGGATTGCAAAGAAATTTAACGCCACCATTGGCTGCCCGATTACAACAGGAATATTTTCATGGATAGCGGCACATGCAGCTGAAGAAATGCGTGCACTGGAAAAAAAAGATATTACACCATGGTGGAGGACATTAAAAGGAGAAGGTTTTCTGAATGAAAAATTTCCCGGTGGCGTTGAACACCAAAAAAAACTTCCTGAGAAAGAAGGGCATAAAATAATTGAACGAGGCAAAAAGTTTTTCGTGGAAGATGTATTGGAAACACAAGTCGTCTGACGCAAATTATGAATAAGATTTTCAAAAGGTGCAAATGAATCTTCAGCGAATGCCGATGCAGTTTCAAAGTAAATTTTTTAAGAGCTGGTGATCGAAGAAGAAAAACATTTCGGCCTTTTCCATGCTGAAGTAGAAAATATTGATAAATTTGGTGATAACAATCTTGTTTTGCAATCAATTGAGCGAAGCAAGAATATCTCCAAAGCATAAATCAGTTAACACTTTAATCATTCCGGTACTATGTCAGAAGAAGAAAAAACAAAAATTGATGATCTTATTGATCATGCCGAAGAGTATTTTAAAACGCGGCAGGAACTGAGCAAATTAGTTGCAGCCGAAAAAGCCAGTATTGCCGTGTCTTCACTGGTTTCGGGCATCGTCATATTTGTCATATTTTTCTTTGTAATTGTTTTTGCAAGCCTGGCGCTGGCTCATTTTATTTCAGAATACACTGGTAAAGCGTACATAGGTTATATAGCGGTAATGCTGCTTTATCTTATTGCAGGACTTATTTTAAATGCAAAAAAAGAACAATGGCTGGAAACTCCGGTGATGAACGCTTTTATTAAAAACTTTTTCAAAAACGACAACGATGAGCAAAATTGAAAACATGCAGCAGCTCCGGGTGGAGATTACACGTCTCCGGGGCGAAGTGAAAAAACAGGAGGCAGAAATTAAAAATGATTTGCACGGGATAAAGGAAGAGATGAAGCCCGCCAACCTGGTATGGAGCGCATTGTCATCAATTACCGGGATTAAAATGAACAGGAACGAATTTTTTAAAGATGGTTTTGCATTTGGTATTTCCATGCTTCTTCAGCGGTTTGTTTTGAAAACCGAAAAGAAAGTTGAGCACCTGATTTATGAGTTTATTGATTCTCTCGTTAACCGTATAAAACATTACACGGATAAATTTACAAATCCTGAATCCCGAAGACAAGAACGGGAAGATGCCTGAAGTAACGCACCACTTTTCTGCTTACAGGTCCCTTTTATTTTATTATTAGGTTTAATAAATTTCAGAAATTTGCTTCACACATTTTATCTGAAATAAATGAAAACCACTTTCACAGCAATTATTCTTTCCTTGTTCTTTTTAAGAACAGTTGGACAAGGTTCCGAAACAGATAGCTTAAAACAACGTCTCACGGTTACCAAAGAAGACACCGTTCGCGTTCAGATATTAAACCGGTTAAGCAAGCTTTATCGCAATACAAAGCTTGATACATCACTGCTTTTTGCAAAGCAGGGTTTACAGCTTGCGCGCAATGCCGGGTTTACCCGTGGTGAAGCGGAATGTATGAACTCCATTGGAAATGTTTTTTTGATAAACGGAAACTACCCGAATGCCCTTGAAACGTATTTAAAGATGTTGAAGATTTATGAGAAGCTGAATAATCAAAAAGGCATCGGGGTAAGCATGGCAAACGTTGCATTGATTTATGTAGAGCAGGGCGATTACCGCCAGGCTCTTTCCTATTATTTTAAATCAAAAGAAATATTTGATACTGCAAAAACAGATCCGCGTCTGATTGTAAATCTCCTGAATATTGGCGATACGTACGAAAAGCTCAACCTGCTTGATTCGGCATTGCAGTTTACACAACAGGGTTACGAACTTGCCGTCCGGACTTCCGACAAGGAATACATTGGCATGGCGCTTAATAATCTTGGAAACATTCATGCAAAAATGGAGCACATGAGTCTTGCGATGGAATATTACCGGCTGAGTATTCCGTACTCACTTGCCATTGACGATAAATATGTTTTTGGTGAGACTTACCTTGCCATGGCAAAGCTGTTTAAACAAACCTCTCAAACCGATTCAAGCTATTATTATGCAAAGCGCGCATTGGAAATGGGAAAATCCATTTCAGGTCATAAGTTTATAATGAACGCTGCCCAATTCCTGGCAGAGAATTACGAAAAGCAACACCGTATTGACAGCGCTTATTATTATTCAAAAATTGCCGGTGCAAGCCGCGACAGCCTTTTCAGCGAAGAAAAAATAAAACAGGTGCAGGCGCTGAATTTCAGTGAGCGGCTGAGGCAAATGGAAATAGCAGAGGCAAAAGCGGATGCGGAAAGAAAAATGGCCGAGGCAAAAGCCCTTGCAGAAAAAGCACGGAAGAACAATCTTCAGCTTATGGGCATTTCGGTATTCATTGTTGTGTTTTTCCTCTTCATTATTTTGTTGAGCCGTAAAAAAACAAAGTCACGCTTTGTTGAATTTATGGGCCTGCTCGGTTTGCTGCTGCTGTTCGAATTCATCTCCCTGTTTATTCATCCCTATGTTGGTGTCCTCACTCATCACTCACCCGTTCTCATGCTGCTTATACTTGTATGTGTAGCTTCAGTGCTTGTACCCACACATCATTACTTAGTTAAAATGGTAAAGCAAAAGTTGGCGCATAAAATAATTTTACTGCCCGATGCCGCGGCAGTTCAAACAGAATGAAAATGATTTTTATTTCCTGACAACAGTTTCGCTCCCTATGCATCGGGACTGCAGTGGAATAAAAAAAATTAAAGAAGATAACAATAACCTAATATTAAAGTCGCCTCAAATAAGTCAGTGATTGTCTAATCTGGGAGACAGGCTCGTCACACTCACATGGGTTAATCTAACCTGTACAGCAAAACTCCGTTATATTGTACAATCATCGATATAAACAATAGAAAAACTGCCATGGCGTTTATATATTTTATTTTTGAAACCGTGTTCCATGACAGCAGGATAAAAATAATAATAAAGATATAAAAGTCGAGCGTATAACGGGCCGCAAATTGCGCCCAGCCTGTTCCCATAATCAGAAGTATAACCAGTGCAATAACCGCAAAGACAAAGGCGCTCATAGTCATCAGAAAATGTACCTGGCGGCTTATTGAAGTTTGCTCTGTCACAAAAAATCTTCTGACCCAAATATATGCTGCCGGCAATGCCAGCAAAAAAACAGGCGAAGCCCAAAGAAAACCAAAGCCGACCGGGTCGTATACTATAAAAGGCCAGCCAAGGCGAAGATGCGGAGCAAGAAAAAATTCTACATGCAAATTATGAAGCAGGTAATGCATGGAAAAATAACCATAGGTTTTATAAGTTTCATAAAAATAAGATGACATCAGGTGGTACTTTATTCCATTATCCAGCATATTGCCGAAGCGCGCATAATTGTACCACAAGTTTGCGATTGAAAAAAGGATAAACGGAATGCTGAATAGCAGGATTGATTTTAATTTATCCCTTTTATTATTCAGTGAAAGAAATAACGGTATAATAAACAGTGCCGAAAATAACAGGTTATTGCGGGTATATACAGCTAATGAAAAGAAAACACCTGCTATACAAATATGAGCACGATTCAGTATGAGTAAAATAGAGGCTAATAAGAAAGTCTGAGCCATGATTTGTGAAATAAACCAAACTTCGCCTGAAATACTCATATAGAAATGAACCGTTCCAAGCCCCCAGAATATTGCGGTAAAGTATTTTACAGGATTTGGAAGATTTAAACTCAACCGTGTATTGAGGCTTTCTGCAATATTTATTATAAGCCACACATTACATGCACCGAATGAAGCGCAAATGAGAGCACCGGGAAGATCGACACCAAACAAAGCCACGAGGGGCATATATACCAATACAGGTACAGGGGGCCAATATATGTAGTATTTGTTATGGTAAAAGGCTAAATCGAGCGAGGTACCCCGTGGTTCCAAATATAAATGCCCTTGTAAAAAAGCC
>JBIOHJ010000127.1:0-9326 GCA_044448905.1 Bacteroidia bacterium
AAATTAATTATTGAGCATGATTGAAAAGGTACAATTTCAAATGAGCAATAGCACATCCGATATCAAGATTAAAAAAAATAAAAAAAAGAAGGGCTCCCGCTGAAGGGCGGGACAAGTTTTGAGAGGTAAACATCTCGCCTTAGGCGAGACTAACAAACAGTGCAGGTAATCCACCTTCGCTAAAGCTACGGTGGATAAAGACGAACAGTAGTGCTTCTAAACCCTTCTTTTTTTTACTTCTCTTTACACGGGCTGGCTCATCAAGCCGCAGGCTTGCTGCCCTCCCTTCTTCGTTATCGGAAACCCATTGCGCTGCGAACGAACGGCAGTGCTAATTGAAACGGCATGAAAAAAATATTTTTACTGACATTATTAGCAACAACATCAATAAATGTTTTTGCTCAGTTTTATGTAGAAACAGCTTTTCAAAGTGTCTGTAGTGTGTTTTCGAGTGGAGTTACCGCCAATAACAGTGTAATGTGGATGGGTTATATTTGGTCAGGTTCCGATCATGCTTTTATTATCAAAGCCGACTCCATGGGTATATTTAAGTCCAGTAAGAGAATGGCTACGACAACAGGGTTACCTTCTTCGATCATTAATGGTGAAGTAAATGATGATGAAACCATTTTAATGACCTATTCCGTTTATCCGTTCTCACCTGCTCTACACAATATAATAGAAAAAACCGATCCCGATTTAAATAAAATCTGGTCGTATGTTTACACTGATACAACAACGCAGTACACACTTCAGAGAATAGAAAAGGTTGTAGGAGGTGCTGGTAAATACTTGTTTGCAGGATTTGGAATTGATACCAGCGGAGGAAATAGTATAAATGACAATTTGCGCATTTTTGAAACAGATACTAATGGCAACATCCAATGGGTAAAATCAGTTTTTGTAAATGCGCTGAAAACAAGTCTTTCGTATCAGATAATTCATGCAAATAATGGTGGCTATTTAGGCACCGGCTTTGATAATTCCAATACACTATACTACCTTACCGACTCCCTCTTTAATTTTCAATGGATAAGAAAAATTAATGTTCAGCTTACTAATGGATTTCGCATAGTTCAAACTACGGGAAATGAGATCTACGTGATTTCGGCTATAGGAGATACCTCCCTCACCTCCGGTACATGCAGTACTAATGCTTTTAAAAATATTCTCGTTTGTAAAATTAATCCCTTGGACGGTTCAGTTTTATGGAGCAGAATAATTCAACCCGATTTTCCGATTCAAATCACCAGTGTGGCCAGCAAAACCTCCGATGGAAATATAATTATCGGAGGCACATATTTTAATGGCACCTGTTATTTTAATTCAATAAAGAGGTTCGGGTTTGCGGTTAAAATAGATACTGCAGCCAACGTGATATGGAGCGATACCCTCAATCAGGTTGGAACTAATTATAATTATGAAATATTGTCCATAAAAGAAAAAGACAATAAACTATTTCTGATGGGAAACAGGTGGTCAAATCCCAACCCCTATCCTTTAATGATTATCACAGATACTTCGGCAATACAGTCTTGCTTGTTGCAACGGTCTAATTTTTATACTTTAGGAAATACATCAGGAATTATTGATTCAGCATATTCCGCTTTTAATCTGGTTCCATCACCACTAGCTCAGATTGCTGCACCTGATACAAGTTATGATTATATTTATTCCCCAACATATTATTGCAGTATTACGGGCATTTATAATCCCGAAACTCACTTAGTGATTTCTGTATTTCCTAACCCAGTAACCGAATTTGTCAATATTTTAGTTGAAAGCCTCAATACAAAACAAATAAGGTTGAGTATCAAAAATGTTTTAGGACAAAATATTTTTAATAAACAAGAAAGTAATCCAAGTAATGTTTATAAAAAAACAATTGACTTGAGTTTTCTTTCCAAAGGAATTTATTTGCTTGAGATAAATATTGATGGAAAACGAACAGTGAAGAAGATTGTGAAAGAATAAAACTCAATCGTGTGCGTAGTATGGGTATTCCGATAACAGCAAGATTAAAAGAAATAAAAAAAAGAAGGGCTTTGTTGTAAGAATCACACTGACAGGCTGCGCGACCTGCCAGGTTAAATAACAAAATAATTCTAAATTTACCGCCACCTAAACTAATTGAGAATATGTTACCACTGAAAGAAGCTACCAGCGAAAAGCACAAGATGGCCGAAAGAATGCCCTTTAACATCAGAATGTTCAGGGGCGCACTTAACAAAAATGAATATTTAATATATCTGAACCAGCAGCTTCAAATTTTTCAGGTTATTGAAAAAACAGGGTTACCATATGATAGCCTGGCAAGAACAAAGAATGTTCAGGCTGACATTGATGAATTAAAAACGCAGGGCTGTAATTCCAACCTGGTTTTAAACGGCACCAAAACCTACGCTGATTATCTTAATTCGATGACTTATCAGCAAATATTACCTCATGTTTACCTGAATTATATGGCCATAATGTTTGGCGGGCAAATGATGAAAAAAGCAGTGCCTTCAGCAGGAAAGATGTATGATTTTGACAATATGCAGGAAGCCGTACAAGCGATAAGAAATGTTCAGAAAGATGAATGGGCGGATGAAGTAAACAAAGGGTTCGATTTTATTATTTCCATATTCTATGAGTTAGAGGCAGAATGTGTTAAAGGGGTGACAGCTTAGCTGTAGCTTATGGAATTTTTAAAAGATATAGGCATAGCGGGATTTCTTTTCTTTTTGATTAAAGGGATATTATGGATTGTTCTGTTTGCATTGATGTATTTTGGTTTGATAAGCAAGGAAAAAGCCAATGCTGTTAAACGAACAGTGTTTTTCTGGAGAAAAAAGCAATAACTAAATAGCTATTAATTCCATTTTAATTTTTTCATCTGACAGGCCGAGCTATTTTGCGCTCCGGTAAGGTGATAATTTAATAACCCCTACCCTTTCACAAACTTCTTCCGGTAAATTTTATCCCCGGCTTTCAATTGTAAAATATATACCCCCCTTAGAAGACTGCTGACATTTATTTTTATTTCGGATTTCGTCCCGATGTCTCGGGATTGGATTTCGGATTTTAAAACATCCCTTCCCATAATATCAAGAATCTTTATTTCTGATTTCTCATCTACTGACAATTTACTAAAGACAACTGACAGATTACTTTCAACCGGGTTCGGATAAATGTTGAATGAGAGATTTTCTTCCGGCTGCTCGTTAATCGCTACGTTAAGCAAAAGGCATGATGGAAAACTATCGGTATCGAACCAGTATTTTACCCGTTGTAAATCGGCAGTGTTGTGTGCAATGGATGTAGTCAAACCGTTAGGCGCGGTTGAATCTCTTGTAAACACATAAGCAAAATCAATACTGGTTTCTTCTCCGGCTGTAAGAGAGAAAGGACCAGAGGACATTACAAATCTTCTGTCAGCCGGCACATTTCCTGAAATAAACTCTGTCCATCCTGAAGGGTCATAAGGAATTCCACTAAACATAAAATTCGTGGGAATAGCTCCACCATATCCACTATTCCCATAAGTTATGTGTGTTCCGTCAAGCCAGCGACTTGTAATGTAATAATAAAATCCATCTGGAGTAAAGGGGTTGCCTGTTGAGCCAAAATCTGAAATGTAAGGATGAAAGCAATCCATCATGCACAATTCACCTGTCTCATCAACAGTTCCATCATGATTATTATCTATTCCATCACTTAATACAGGCTCCGGCCCTTTTAATATCTGTACATTTTGCATTGGTGGATTTAATCCATAACCACCTTGATTCAAGTCATCATCATTATCTCCGTTGTAAACAAAACCTGTGTGAAGCGAAGTATCGCATCCCACGTAATCATCGCCAGCCGACCCCAAATCAACATCGCACCACAAGCCAATAAACAAGCTGTCATAATTATTGCCGCTGCGGTTTATAATTCTGTAATTATAAAGAGTGGTTGTATTCAAAACCGCATTGCTGTCGGCAATTAACGGGCAGGTGTATGCATAAGCTGAGGCGTGAATTTCAAAACCCAATGGCAATCCGTTGGTTTCCTCATGAATTGAAAGGTTATCATTAAAAATCCAATACAACATTTGATCGCCTTTTATTTGCGGGTAGTCGCCATCGTAAGGGTCGTAAATTCCATCGCTGTTGATATCAACAAACGGGGCAAGGTTGCGAGAAATATTTCCTGTACCATGCGCGGGCCACTGCGCAATGTCTTTTGGGATAAGATATGTTCCGTTGCCGACATTTCCGTTCAGCCAGTTGTATTTAAAATCTTCCACATCAAAACGGTTTACCTTCCAAATCCTGTCATAAGGTTCAACTGAAATGGAATCGGCAATGCCGCTAACGGTATCAATAGGGCCGGGCCAAAAATCCGCGCCTGTTTGCCGGTAAGTCATGGCAGCTAACCGCAATTGCCCTGCCTGATCCATCCCTCCTATCCAAAGCGAAGAAGCATAAACAGAATTTATTCCGGAGCCTTTCGGCACTTCATATTTTGAATTATTCAAGTCCCAGTGCATATCACCCCGGTTTAGCATTAGTGCATTTACACTATTTATATCAAGCGATTTATAATTCTCGTTGGTAAAACCATAGCAATAATTGGTATGCTGAGAAAAATCAAATGCATATAAAAAATTAGGTGGAGAACCCCCACCCTGCCGCTTGCCTATAAGCCACACTATTCCGTTTTGTGCTTTATCAATATTAATTCCCAATGAAATAATTGAGCTAACATAAACTCCAAGAAAAATCTTAAACTCTTCCGGATCTTCTTCAAGAAACATACCTCCCGAATGAAAAAGCATCTTACCGGGATTATATTCAAAAAAATCATAACTATTAGCTGAAGCAACAGGCACAGTTCCTTTATAAATGTCACTTCCAAATTCGAGAATTAATCCACCGGCTAATTTGTAAACAAAATTTCCACTTCCGCTTCCAACCGGTCTCGAGCCAATCCATAATTCATTATCCGAATCCACATACAAATAATTTATGCGGCTGTTAACAAGGTTAGAGTTTGATGAATTATAATTTGTCCAGGTGCTGTTATAAAATATGGAAAATCCATTTGCGGTTCCGATATTAATTTCACCATTGGCGCCAAACGCGAAAGCTGTCGCGGTATCATTTACAATTCCTGAATTTCCGGTATTGTAAACAACAGAATTTGTTCCGTCAAATTTTACAGCGCCAACATTCGTTCCAAGCCATTTATCGTTTCCGTTAATGCTTACAGCACGTATGGTATCATAAGGCAAAGTTGAGTTTGAAGAATTGTAAACTGTAAAATTTGTTCCGTCATACTTCACGAGACCAACATTAGTTCCCGCCCACAAATTTTGTGACGCATCAAAAGCAATCTCGTAAACAGTATTATCCGGAAATCCTGAATTAGATGGATTATAAACTGTCCAGCTGGTTCCGTCAAATTTGCCAAGTCCTATGTCGCGGAATGCAACCCATGCATTGTTGTTATTATCAATTTTAAGATCATTCCGGTAAAGTAATTGTTGATTTGTGTACCCGGTTGGCGGAGGATAAACGGTTAATCCGTTTTGGGAGAAAACATAACTTTGAAAAACCAAAACTATTAAACCGGTGGTAATGATTTTTTTTCCCGATAACCCCGAGAAATCGGGACGGGGCTTCGCTTTTTTATTATATAGGTGGCTCAGCATGATATTTTAATTTGAATGTAAAACTAAGGCGGCTTTTGCCCGAATCCAAATCAAAATTCCGGATAAGTATACAGGTCTAACGGCATGTTATTTCACGTGTCAGGTTGCAAAATTGAGTTTTAAACCGGGCATGAAAATTCTTCTCCATGCAACTGTTTCAATAAACTTTTCGTCTTTGTGTTTAAATCAAAAAATATGAAACGCATTTCCAAAAATTTATTTCTGTCATTTGTTATTTTTATTTTTTTCATTTCAACAACTGCGAGGGGTTCACATTTAGTTGGCGGACACATTTCATACGAGCACCTGGCGGGAAATAATTATAACATAAAGCTCCATATTTTTTATGATTGCTGGGGCGCGATTGGTGCCGGGCAAGGTGACTCCCTCCCGATATGCCTTCAATCACCTACATTAAATTACCACTCCACTATAACAGTATATTATGACAGCATTTTTATTTTCCCATATCATCCGTGCATCCCTCCGGGAACGGGTGGTTGCCAGGGTGGAGCGATGTGGGAAATAAGAGAGCTTGTTTTTTCACAAGTGGTTGCGCTTCCTGCAGCTTCCGACTGGAAATTTTCTGTTAATATTTGTTGCCGCAATTTTGTTCCTACAACTGTGGATGGGTCCAGTTTAAGCATCATTTCTTTTTATACTTTTTCTACTCTTGATAATTTGAATGTTCCTTCTAACAGTTCGCCCCAGTTTAACAGTAACCTGATGCCGGTTTTTTGCCTTAGTGTATTTACAGCACACGATTTCAGCTGCACCGATCCCGATGGAGATTCGCTTGTTTACCGGCTTGATTCCACGTATGTGAAATTCAGCTGTGATTCGGATACAGCAATCTCTCATTTAGTTTACTTTCCCCCCTATTCATATTTAAATTTTCTTGATTCATCAACTCCGCTTACAATGAATTCTTCGTCAGGAATACTTTCATTCACACCTTCAATAATAGAGTCATCAATTTATTCTGTTGCAGTAGAGGAATACCGGAATGGATTAAAGATTGGCTCCATGAAACGCCAGGAAGAAATTTTAATAACTCCGAACGTTACCGGAATTTCTTTTCCGGATCAAAGTGAAAATAACATTTTAATTTTTCCGAACCCCGCCAATAATATTTTAATTGTAAGGACAGAAACAGAAAATGCCACACAACTTGAAGCAAAAATAATTGACGTTACGGGAAGAGAGCTGATTTCAATTAGTGAACACCCGGAGAAAGAAAACCGGCAAAAAGAAATTAATTTATCCGGCCTTGCAAGGGGAGTTTATTGGTTACGGATTGAAACGGGAAACGGGATGATGGAAACGAGAAGGTTTGTGAAAGAATAAAATGGAAGCAGGTAAATAAGTGTAACCCGGTGGTTCATTGTATCACTATTTTTCGAATATAGCTAAGCTGTTTATTATTGTCATTAACAGCAACGCGTAGCAAAAAAATTCCACCTGGAATATTCCGAACCGATATGCTGTTTCCGTTTTGTTCCAGCTCAATAAATTCCTGCTTAACGAGCCGCCCGGCAATATCAGTAATTTCTACCATCGCTTTGCCTTTGGCTGAAGTGGTTATATAGAGTTCATCGTGTGCCGGAACAGGATAAACAGCAATGTTGACATTTGATTCATTTTCTAAAATTGAATTGGGTTGAGGGGTGCCAATCTTAGCAATAAACATGGCACCGTTTGACAAAACAGATGTCAGCTGAATGGTGTCGAAAAGAACCGTGTCGGTAAAACCTCCTGAAAGATATACGTTGCCCGATGCATCGGTGCTTATCCCTCCGCACTGGCTGCTCTTGTTTGCCCATGTTCCCTGTAATACCCATTGTACATTTCCGGGGCTGTCATATTTCGCGATAAAATTATCTTCATCAGATGCAGCGCCAGCACATGTTAATACCGTAGCTCCAAATGTAATGGAACCCATAAAATTTCCCGCCACATAACATCCTCCTGCTTCATCGGGATGCGTGTCAACCCCGCTTTGAATGGAACCGGTTTGTGGCGGCACTGTTGCCCACATTACATTTCCGTTTACATCATATTTTGCGAGGTAAAAATTAAAACCGGTGTAAGGCGGCAGGCTAAAGCTATCGAGCATCAAAGTGTCGGATGTAAAATTGCCGGTAATAAAACTATTTCCATTTTTATCTGTACTGATGCTGCTGCTGGTATTTATGCCGCCCCCAAAACTTTGCTTAACCCATATACAATTACCGTTAGCATCATACTTCGCGACAAAAATATCTCCGAATGTTCCTGAGGCTGTAACGGAAATGCTTCCAAAAAAAGCAGTTTGCCTGAATGTTCCGGTGAGGTAAATATTACCTGCTGAATCATTATCTATATGATGACATTCATCGGTCTGGGGTCCCCCGGCTCTTCGTGCCCAGGTTTCGTTACCGCTGTTGTCATATTTGACAATAAAAATTTCCCGGTCGCTGGGATTGCCGGGCGGTGTAAGCGTAAGTGCACCGAAGGTTATACCCGTACCGTTAGAGCTTTCCCACCAGCCCCCGATATAGCAATTTCCTGCATTGTCGGCCGAAACTCCAAAGCTCCACCCGTTTTGCACGGAGGTTCCCTGCCTTACCCAAAGGCAGGTGCCGCTGCTGTTATATTTTGCGACAAAAACATTTTTTGTTCCGGCTGTACCCGATGCCGTTAGTGAAAAAGTTCCGAAGGCGGCTGTCTGTTCAAAATTGCCCGTAACATAACAATTACCTGCCACATCAATATCGATTCCTCCGCCATAGGATAAATCCCACCCTGCACCACCGGCACGTTCAGCCCAAAGACAATTTCCTGACGAATCGTATTTTGCTATAAAAATATCGGATGAAGCGGCTCCACCACCTGTGAGCGTAAAGCTTCCGAACTGTCCTACAGTTCCTCCGAATGTACCAATCACATAGCTGTTACCCGATGAATCTGTAGCAACATGGCTTCCAAAATTCTGATTATAATTTCCTTCTCCTTTCTGCGCCCACAACCAATTTGGTGTTTGAGCTTGTGTGCTTATAAATTGAAGAGCAACAAATAAAAACAGGAATAATTTTTTCATATCGGGAGTTTGAGATTCAAAAGTCCGTAATTATGACGGATAATACAAATTGAATTTGCTTACTGTATTCCAACAAAGGTCGGTTGTTTCAATTTATTATTTCTTTCGGCAGGCGTTGTAAATATTTTTCATCAATAGCCGCACCCAGGCCCGGTTTGTCCGGAACTGTTACAACACCTTTATTGCTGTAAGTGATTCCACCACTAACAGGGTCTTCTGTAAACATAAGCGGGGTATCGAAGTCGTAATGAATAATACTGTCGCTTGTAAGCGCGAGATGCGCGGATGCTGTAAAGCCCAGGCGTGATTCGAGGAAACCGCCAACCTGCATTTTTATTCCTGCCTGCCCTGCCAGGTGAATTATTTTTTGCGCTTTAAAAATACCCGATGATTTACCGAGCTTAACATTAAAGTAATCGCAGGCTGCAATGTCAATAAGTCGTTTTGCATCGTGATGGTCGCAACAGGATTCGTCTGCCATAATGGGAATGAGGCTTCGTTTTCTTACTTCCGAAAGCTCCATAAAATTCCAGCGGGGAATGGGCTCCTCGCAAAACTGTATGT
>JBIOHJ010000128.1:0-9238 GCA_044448905.1 Bacteroidia bacterium
GTATTACAACGGTTCTATTTTGATTCCCGGTGCAACTAATATGTGTTATGTTGCCATCTTCCCTGGAAGTTATACTGTACAGATAACGGATGGTCAAGGTTGTATTGCCCTTTCCGATCCAATAGTAATTTCAGGCATCGAAGATTATGCTTCAAATCAAAGCTTATTTGATGTATTTCCAAATCCCGCTTCGGGTTCAATCATAATTGAACAGTTAGGATTTACTGACAAAAATTGTTATTTAATAATTACCGACATAGCCGGAAAAGCGGTTTTAACACACGATTTGCATTTTCTGGGAGGCAAAACAGAAGAAAATATAAAAAATCTTGCAAATGGTTTTTACCTTTTGCAGATTAAAACATCAGAGGCTATCGGTTATAAAAAGATCCTGGTAAAAAATTAGCCAGGATCTTTTAACCATTAACCCTATTTTTTTAAGATGGTTTTACTTTTTCAGTTTGCTTACTGTTTTCCTTACTCCAGCTTGAACGACCGTGTTTACGGTTATAACAAGATGTCATAAGCAAACTTCCAAGAAGCATCAGTACGAATAATTTTTTCATAGTTGTGAGTTTTTCAATTACCTGAATTAATAACCAATTCCTACGCCATACCATCGCAGATGCTGTGCAAATACTACCAAAATATTACACGTTCATACGTAATAAGCATGAAAGTATCACAACTTGGTCATACTGTATTAATATCATAACAGAAGTGCAGTCAGGAATGTAATTCACTATTAAAAATAAATCACTGTTCCGATACCCTAACGCATATCAATCCTGCTTTTCCTGCGGAAAGGGTTAATAACTCTCACAAACAATTTTTCAAAAAACCCGTACACTATATACCTTTGTTTCAACAACCTTTAAACCCTTGGGCTCAAAAAAACTTTTCCGGCTTTTATTTTTTTCGTTAGCAGTATTTTTTATTGCCTTTATAATAGAAAAACAGCTTTACAGGAAGGAAATGAATTATGGGGGTATTTGTAATGAGGCGCAAAAAAATATCCGGATTCAGGAAAATAAGATTGATAATTTTTTAATTGATGTTGAAGAGAAATTAAAAACTGAACCCGGATACAGCCGGAAGGCAAATAATTATTTAAATTCATTAACTGAAAGCATCACCGGCTTTTCGCTATTTGTATTTTTTGAGGACTCACTATGCTATTGGTCGGATAATGGGGTTCAAATTACCAAATCACAAATTGACGGTATAGGAGATCATGAATCAGTATTGTTAAGAAATGGTTGGTATGAATTGTTTAAAAGACAAAGCGGGAATAAATTAATTGCGGCACTCTTCTTAATCAAACATGAGTATTCAATCGAAAACAAGTTTCTGGCAAACGATTTTAACGAGGTTTTAAAAGTACCTGCCCGTACAAAAATTTCCCAAGTTAAGGATGAGAATATTTTCCCGGTGCGAAGTTCAACCGGAGAAGTATTGTTTTCTCTTTCGTTCACTGCTGCCGAAGGGATTGAAAATAACTCACTCGGTATTGTTTATATAATTGCAATTTTTTCACTGCTTTTGTTTTTCTACCTCTTCATTCGACAACAGTTTTTAAAAAAACCCTTGTTTGCATTATTTATTATTGTACTCACAGTGGGGCTCCGGATTTTAATGGTATTAAACCGTTTTCCGGCTGCATTGTACGATCTGCCATTATTCAGTCCGAAGTTTTATGCAAGCTCTTATATGCTTAATTCGTTAGGCGATTTGCTGATCAGTTCTATGATTTTCTGCTTCATTATTATTTCTATTTATTACTATTATGAAAAACACGAATCCGATTTAAAAAACCCTTATAATAAAATAACAGCATCTGTACGTGTTATAACAATATGGATTTTTATTTTTCTTTTTTCCGTCCTTGTCAACTATTTATTAAGCAGCCTGATTCTTAATTCAAAGATATCGTTCAACATCAACAACATTTTTGAATTAACCGGATACAGTCTTGTCGGGTTTTTAGTTATTGGCATTTTATTGTTTTCTTTTTACCTGGTATGTGATGGTGGGCTGCGTTTTATTCTTAAAACAAATTTTTCTTTCCGTGAAATAACGGTCCTGTTTCTAATCACACAAGCTGTATTCCTGGTGCTGCTAATTACTTACCGGAATACCGAATTATTTGGAAGCTATGGAGTCAGTTCGTTTTTATTGGCGAATTTTCTTATCCTTTTCATTGCTTATATCCGAAAAACTTCAGGCCGTTCATTTTCTTTTACCCGATCCATTTTATTCATACTTGGCTTTTCAATTTATGCCGCCCAAAACATTTATGAATTTAACCAGGCGCGTGAAAAAAACTCGCGGGTTGCTTTTGCCGTTAAGCTCGAAAACGAGCAGGATAATATTGCCGAATACCTGTTCGATGAAATTTCTTCCCGTATCAGATCCGATAAAATTATAGAATCGTATTTGTCTTCTTCGAATATGCAATTGTTGAGCGGTAATACGGGTAGCGATGCGCTTAACAAACGGATACAAGTGCAATATTTTTCAGGATATTGGAAGAAATTTAATGTTGGTGTAAGGGCATTTAACTCACAAGGACTTCCGGTTAATACAGGCGGGGATCCCAGTTGGAACCTCGACAGACTGAAAGAAAAAATTGATCATTATGGTCGTCCCACATATAGCCAGGGATTGTATTACCTGAATAATGAAGCCGGAAAAATTTCTTACATAGGAAAAATTGAAATACCACTGACAGGATTTCCTGACAGCATTGCCGGAACACTGATCCTTGAACTTGATTCGAAATTTATGCGGGACGAAAGCGGCTATCCCGATTTATTATTAAGCGATAAAATCCCGCTCAAAAAAGACATGTCAGCTTATTCCTATGCACAATATCGTAACAAAATTTTGGTAAGTCAGTCGGGAAAATATTCTTATAATCTTCTTTCGGTCTTTTATGATAAATACCTCGACCCATCACTTAATGAGCAGTTTGTTGAATTTGACGGGCGGTCACACTTGTTTTATAAACCTGCAAAAGATTCGCTCATAATAATCAGTTCCTTAATTCCGGGATGGTTCGAAACTGTAACCCTTTTCTCATACATTTTTTCATTTTTTACGCTGATTTTTATTCTGATCTATGTTTTTGTAAAACTTATTCTTGCCAGATTCAGACCTGAAATCAACTTTAATACCCGTATCCAGTTTACTGTAATTTCAATCGTAATAACTGCCATGCTGCTTATTGGTGCCAGCACGGTATATTACATAATGAATAATTATTCAAATACACAAAGCATAAAAGTACGTGAACGATTAAATACAATGCTCATTTCTGTAAGTAAAGATCTTGACGGTTATAATTCATTGCAGGCAACCATCAGCGATGAATTGGTAAATAAGTTTTCAAATCTTAATTCATCCATGTCAGTCGATTTTAATGTTTACAATAAATCCGGTCAGTTATTGTATTCCACACAACCTAAAATATTTGAGCAGGATATTATTGGCACCACCATGAACAGAAATGTGTTTAATGAATTTACCGGTATGTATCGTTCCAACTATATTTATTTTGAAAAGATAGGCAAACTTGGTTTTTTTACGGGATATGCGGCTATCCGTAATTATAAAAACAATGTAATTGGTTATTTAAGCCTTCCCTATTTTGCCCGTGAAAGCGAATTAAAAAAAGAGATTTCATCGTTCCTGGTTGCCCTGATAAACATTTATGTTTTGCTTTTCGCTTTTTCAGTAGTAGTTACCTTTATTATTTCAACACGGATTACAGAACCGCTTCGGATTATTCAGGAACGGATGAGCAAAGTAAAACTAGGAAAACGAAATGAGCAGATACAATGGAAAGGCAAGGATGAAATAGGAGATTTGGTTAACGAATATAATCGCATGATTGATGAACTTTCTGATAGTGCGCAAAAACTTGCAAAGTCCGAACGTGAATCTGCTTGGCGCGAAATGGCAAAACAGGTTGCACATGAAATTAAAAACCCATTGACCCCGATGAAACTGAGCGTTCAGCACCTGCAGAGGGCATGGAAAGATAAAAGTGCCAATGTGGATGAAATCATGCAGCGGTTTTCCAAGACATTAGTGGAGCAGATTGATACTTTGTCAGGCATTGCAAACGAGTTTTCCAATTTCGCACAGATGCCAAAAGCAAATTACGAGGTCCTCGATTTACAAAGCATTGTTAAAAGCGTGGTTAATCTTTATCGGGAAAATGAAAAAGTGAAAATTCTTTTTGAAGAGAACAAGGGTTCATTTGATGTTTATGCCGACAAAGACCAAATGCTGCGGGTTTTTACCAACCTGATAAAAAATTCAGTGCAGTCAATTCCAGAAAAACGAAAAGGGGTTGTTGAATTGAAAATTTACAAGCATGATGGAAAATGCGTGGTAGCTGTAAAAGATAATGGGCAAGGAATTCCTGAAGATAAAATTTCAAAAATATTTACACCGAATTTTACCACCAAGACAGGAGGTACCGGTTTAGGGCTTGCTATGGTGAAAAACATTGTTGAAAACAGCAAAGGAAAAATATGGTTTGCAACCGAACCAAATATAGGAACTGTGTTTTATGTATCTCTCCCTGATTATGGAATTGCCGAACCCATTAACTAAATACTTTTATTCGTAATTCGTATTTTCGTACCGGCTTCACAATGTTTCTGAAATACACTTTATGAATCGCCCCATACGCGTTTTAATTGCCAAAGTAGGTTTAGATGGTCACGACCGCGGAGCCAAAGTAATTGCTTCGTTTTTGCGTGATGCCGGAATGGAAGTTATTTATACGGGATTGCGTCAAACTCCGGAAATGGTTGTGAATACTGCTTTACAGGAAGATGTGGATGTAATCGGCATCAGCATTCTTTCGGGCGCGCACAATACGGTTTTTCCAAAAATAATTTCATTGATGAAGGAAAAAAAACTGGATGATGTACTGCTTACCGGTGGCGGCATTATACCAGATCATGACATGAAGAAACTGAATGAAATGGGTGTGGGGAAATTATTTCCTCCCGGAACAGAAACGAAACAAATCATTACTTACATAACCGGTTGGGTAAAAGAACATAGGAAATTTTAATCTTATTAATATGATATTTGAAAATATTCTGACACAAATTGAAAACGGAATTTTTACATTAACCATTAACCGCCCTGATAAACTAAACGCGCTGAATAAAAAAACAATTCAGGAAATCGGAAATGCAATCAGGGAAGCAGAGAAAGATAACCAGGTTAAAATAATTATAATAACCGGGTCAGGGCAAAAAGCGTTTGTTGCCGGAGCAGACATTTCAGAATTTTCGGGGTTGAGCGCAGAACAGGGGAAAGAACTTGCCCGTAACGGGCATATTGTTTTTAATTCAATTGAGCAGTGTACAAAACCTGTGATTGCGGCTGTAAATGGTTTTGCATTGGGAGGTGGATGTGAACTGGCTATGGCTTGCCATCTACGCATAGCATCTGATAATGCGAAGTTTGGTCAGCCTGAAGTAAAGTTGGGATTGATACCAGGATACGGGGGTACACAGCGTTTAGCAATGCTGGTTGGTAAAAGCAAAGCCATGGAATTATTAATGACAGCTGATATGATTCCGGCAAATGAAGCGTTAAGCCTTGGATTGGTAAATTATGTTACACCTCCCGATCAGTTAATGAACAAATGCAGGGAAATTGCAGAAAAAATAAAACAACAGGCTCCGCTTGCCATTGCCAGCCTTATCCGTTGTGTAAATGATTTTTATAATGAAGCAAAGAACGGATATGAAACAGAAATTTCGGAGTTTGGTAAATGTTTTATTAGCGAAGATGTTAAAGAAGGCACCAAAGCATTTTTGGAAAAAAGAAAACCTGAGTTTAAAGGAAAATGAATACGAAATGTGTTAAGATTATTGTGAAAGGAAAAGTACAGGGAGTTTTTTTCAGAAAATTTACAAAGATTGCTGCCGATGATTTGGAAATAAATGGTTTTGTCAAAAATCAATACGATGGTTCGGTTTATATTGAAGCGTGTGGAGACACCACGCAACTTGAAAAGTTTATTCAATGGTGCAAACAAGGTCCCGAACAGGCACAAGTCGCAGAATCAGAAGTAAAAGAAATTGAACAAAAGATATTTTCTTCATTCCGCATTGTCCCATTCTGAAATTAGTTCGATAACAACCCGGCTTAAACTATAACTTTCTTTTGGGCTCCATCAAAAAACTTGCAGGGCAAACAGCCATTTATGGGCTAAGCAGTATAATCGGTCGTTTGCTTAACTACCTGCTGGTTCCTTTTTATACGCGAATTTTTTCTACGCAGGAATACGGAGTGGTTTCTGAGCTTTTTGCCTACGTCAGTTTCATCATGATTCTTTTTACTTATGGACTAGAAACCTCATTCTTCCATTTTTCAGAAAAGGAAGACACCCGTGATAAAGTTTATTCAACCGGAATTATTTCATTGTTCGGAAGTTCTTTTTTCTTTTCAGGATTGATGATATTATTTTCCTCGTCAATTGCCGGTTGGATTCAATTTCCCAAACATCCCGAATATATAACCTGGTTTGCTTGTATTCTTTTTCTTGACACGCTATGTGCTTTGCCATTTGCGCGTTTAAGACAGCAAAACCGTGCTAAACGTTTTGCATCTATAAAAATTTTTAATATTGGCATAAATATTTTCTTCAATATTTTTTTCCTGGTTATTTGTCCGGCATTGGTAAAAGATAAAGGAGCGATTGGGGATTTTATTGACGTGGTTTATTCTGACAGGATTGGTATAGGATATGTTTTTATCTCAAACCTTATTGCAAGTTTTATCACATTGTTGCTGTTGATTCCACAATTCAGAAAAATAAATTTCGAATTTGATAAATCACTGTGGAAAGAAATGTTGCTATATGGAAGCCCCTTACTGATTGCCGGTTTTGCCGGGATGGTAAACGAAACATTTGATCGCGCAGTATATAAATATCTTGCACCTGATAAATCAAAAGCATTAACCGAACTTGGAATTTACAGCGCCTGTTATAAGTTGTCAATCATCATGACTTTGTTTGTGCAAACTTTCCGTTATGCTGCTGAGCCGTTTTTTTTCAGCCAGCATAAAAAAGAAAACAGCAGCGAGGTTTATGCACTTGTAATGAAATATTTTGTTATTACCTGTTCGTTTATTTTCGTGGCAGTGATGCTGTACATTGATGTCTTCAAATTATTTATAGGTGAAGATTTTCGTAAAGGGTTGGCGGTAGTTCCGATTTTATTAATGGCAAATTTATTTCTCGGCATTTTTTACAACCTTTCGATGTGGTATAAGCTTACAGGGCAGACTCGTTTTGGCGCTTATTTTTCAATCTTTGGTGCTGTGCTTACTATTGTTTTGCTTTGGCTTCTCATTCCTCAAATGGGCTACGTAGGTGCTGCATGGGCAACGCTAATTGTTTATGCCGCCATGATGATTGTCTCGTATATAACCGGGCAAAAAAATTATCCAATCCCTTACGACCTTCCGCGCATATTAACTTATGTTATCCTTGCCCTCATTATTTATTTTGCGAGCCTTGGAATTGAAAAACTTCTCAAACCCGGTGACGTAGCCGGATTTATTATCAGCACTTTTTTGCTTATGGTATTTGCCGGTTTTACTTTTGTTTTAGAGAAACCAAAAAAGGTTACTTGAAAAATATTTACTCATAAAAAATGAAAATCAAAATTATAAACAGCTCACGGCATGTGTTGCCTTCTTATGAAACCAATTCATCTGCCGGAATGGATTTACGCGCTAACATTGATGCGCCCGTTGAATTAAAACCATTACAGCGCAAGCTTGTGCCAACGGGTTTGTTTACGGAATTGCCTGTGGGCTATGAAGCGCAAATTCGTCCACGCAGCGGGCTGGCGGCAAAAAACGGAATTACTGTTTTGAATTCGCCCGGCACAATTGATGCCGATTACCGTGGCGAAATAAAGGTGATTTTGATAAATCTTTCCAGCGAAAATTTTACTATTCATGATGGTGATCGGGTTGCGCAAATGATTATTTCAAAACACGAACGGGTGGAATGGGAAATTACGGGTGAGCTCATGTCATCCGAACGAGGTGCGGGAGGGTTTGGAAGTACAGGGAAAAAATAACTTACTTTGATATCTGGTAATGAAAACTCTTATTTCAGCTTTCCTATTATTTTTTGTTATTCAATTTGGTTTTTCGCAGGATTCTGTAATGTACACCAAAGATTTTGTCTTTAAAGAAGGTATTTATATCACTTTCCGGGATTTTAAAAATAACAACCCGCCTTTAACACCCGAAAATTTTAAACAGTATAATACGGATATAGATTATTTACCTGAAAATCTTTTTGAAGAGAAATTTTTTCATCCTCGGCATGCTAAGTTAATTTACCCGGATAGCTTGTATGAAAGAAAGAGGATAGATGTAGATAGCATTTTTGGATTTTGTATAAAGAATGAAATTTATTTTTATGTGAATAGGAAAGATATTTTATTCTTATGTCGTGCCTTGAAAAAGGGAAAAGTATCTTTTTTATGGGGTCAGGAAGATGCGCCCCGGAATCTTATAGATCTGAGGATTAATCCAGACGGAACGCCTCAAGGCCATTATGTCCTTAAGGAAAGATCATTCTTATTAAGCTTCGATACAGGTAATGTTTATAAATATCATCTGGAGAATTTTTCTGTTTTACTTCAAAAAAAAGACCCTGAACTTTACAAAGAGTTTTCAAAACTTTCCTCCAAAAAGCAAAAGGATAGTATGTTTATTTATTTGAATAAACTCAATGAGCGAAACCCTGTTTATTTCAAAGTAAAAAACTAACCCAGTTTCGTTCATATCTTCCATAGTTATCTTTTCAAAGCATCCCTCTCAAATAATTACCTTTGCGCGTCTTTGAAATTTCTCCCCTTTGGGGAGGTTGGAGGGGCATTATATGAAAATCATCGTACCAATGGCTGGCATGGGTAAGCGAATGCGCCCGCATACGTTAACCATTCCCAAGCCATTAATTCCTTTGGCAGGAAAAGCAATTGTTCATCATTTGATGGAAGATATTGTGAAAGTTTGTCCAGAAAAGGTTGATGAAATTGCGTATGTTGTAGGACGTTTCGGAAAGGATGTGGAAAATCAATTAGTACAAATTGCCCAATCGCTTGGGGCAAAAGGCTCTATTTATTACCAGGATGAAGCATTGGGTACCGGTCATGCAATTTTATGCGCAAAGCCTGCA
>JBIOHJ010000129.1:0-9109 GCA_044448905.1 Bacteroidia bacterium
AAATAATTCCCGGTATCTATTTTATTGTACTGCAGTCGGCTGATGAAATAAAGCAAATGAAAATAGTTGTAGAATAAATTAAGACTTCATTTTAAAAAAAAGAGGGTGTCCGTCTACTGACACCCTCTTTTTTATTGATTAATTCCGTTATTACTTTATAACAAATTTATTGTTGTAAGTAGTTTCACCAATTTTTGTGTTAACCGAATAAATACCTGAACTGTATTTATCAGTATTCACCTTAATGCTTTGCGCACCTGTTGTTTTGAAAGCAGTAACGAGGTGATCAACTTTTTGTCCGTTTACATTATAAATATCCACTTCGATGGTAGCGGGTTTTTCAATTGTAAAACTGAGGTGAATGAAATCGTTAGCCGGATTTGGAAAGATTGTTACCTGAGAAGTTGTACTTTCAATTTCATTTATTCCGACAGTAATTAAAGAATCAATAGTTATGCAATCATAAAAAATATCATTATTCTGAAATGGGTCCATGTCACCCCTTACAGCTAATCCAGGCTCGCCATCATCTTGCCAAACTGCATCAACGCAAGTGAAAACATTACGGGCAATGGAACAAAAGATATCCTCTTCGAAATCACTTTTTGTTGTATTATATGGAGGATTCCATGTTGTGCCACCATCCTGCGATGCTATCATCCAAATATCGCGAAAGCTCTGGGGAACTGTAGCTCCGTTTGTTGTTCCTTCCATTACTGTGGAATATGAAAGATAGATGTTATTGCTTGCATCAACACCTACACTTGGCATAGAGGTAAGACCAGTTTGATATGCTGCAGGATTTGCATCAACTAATGTTATTAATCCATCATTATCCAAATCAGGCGCTGAAGCAATTTCCGGAATAGTGGCAGGGATTGGCCCCATATTTTCGTTCCAATATAATATTCCGTCAACATAGAGCCCGGCATCGTCTGTTATATAATAACTGTAATTTACACTTGTACCATCATCTGACATGAGCATATCGCCCGCAAAACAATGCACAAGCCCGTTGTTGTCAACTAATATTGCAGTGCTGCCATCGGTGACCGGGATAATTTCGGGAACACCATCTCCATCTAAATCGGTAGTATTTCCAACAACTGTGGGATCAAAAGCCACTATCGGAAATTGACGTATAACAGTTTTTGTCCAGGTATCGCCATTGTCGGTAGATTTCCACATTGTCCAATCATAATAAAAACCACCTGCAGTTATAGCAACGGTGCTTCCGTTGACATCAATGGAATACCCATCGCCATTCATGCCGTGATAATGCGCTGCATCAACATCGGGAAGAAGCATGTGCCTGATATCCCAGGTTAGCCCGCCATCCTGCGAACGGCTGTAGGTTAACGCGCCATCCATTCCATTATAAATTACTCCGGGTGGATTTCCAACGGGTAATGAGAGATCAATTTCATGTATGGTGTTGTTATTGGGACCGCCAATTCTCATCCTGGGCCAAAGAAATATAATTGTAGAATCGTCATCAGCCGGGGGAAGTTCTGATTCTGCCCATGTACCACTTCCGGCTGGCGTTCTTTTCACCAGCTTTACTCCGTTAGCAACCAGAGTGCTGTGTGAAACAAAATATTCATTTCCGTCACCTTCGGAATAATCAATAGAAGGCCAGCCCCTGCGGTCGGTTTCAACTCTTGTTGTGGGCAGAGGACCCCATGTACCTGCATTGTTGAAATTGTAGCCTGTACCTCTGTCGGCTGCTGGCAGATCATTTGAAGTGCTTCGTGTCCATGTAGCTGCAATGCCTACGCTTTTATGATAAATACGGTTATCAATTGAAGAATTTGTTTGTAAATCGTAGGTGGTGTACCCAATAGCAAAGGGAACTGCAACAGACGGATTGCCGTTTCGGTTAACAGTATGAACAGCCGCAGTTACCTGGTTTGTACCGGCAAGCGGAATTTCATCGCCAGTAACGGGGGCAATATATTCCCTTTTAATATTGGGTACTTTTGTTTTTGGGGAAGAAACCCGGTTTTGCGCAAAGCTGCCGAGGCATAAGCTGAACGCTAATGTGCTGAGTAGAATTTTTTTCATAGCTAGAATTGTTTTTTAAATTATTTTATGGATGTAAATGTATATAAAGTTTGGTAAAAATATAAATTTTTTAATTAAAAACAGCATTATAATGTCAGTGTCTGTAATTTTTACAATCGGATTACAATTGCCTGCTATTATGTAACCGACACATGGAAGAATAGTATTCGCAGAAAACGCTTGAGCTAAAAGGGGCTAAGAGTCAGGTGATGCGAAAAAAAATGAACGCAAAGATGCAGAGATGCAGAGAAGCAAAAACGCTAAGCGTATCAATGCACTCTAAATTTTGAATTTAAAGTCGCTTAAATAATAATACGATTTGCTAAAACGATTGAACTTTATTTTGGCACCGTAGCTTTTAAGAACATCGAAATATTCAAAAATAGTCCTGCGCGAAACTCCAAGCCTTTTTGCCAATTGCGCAGAGGTTCCTGTTGCCTCCATACGCAATAGAATATCTAAATCTTTTAAACGATGAATGTAAGTAAAATAACCCATAATAATATCGAATCATTTCATGGAATGAAATAATACACAACAAAAAGGCAGCCATTTTCATTGGGGATCGGAAATGACTACCTGATTTAATAATAAATTTACAAACCTAACCTAAACCTAATCTTGTAAATTAAAATTATTCATACAAAGCTAACCCGGCAGGGTGCAATTGGGTTGCACTGTGAAAAAAAATTATTAACATACATGTATAAAAAAATCCCCACTGATAACCATCGGTGGGGATTTTCGGAAATCTAAAAGAAGAATTATTTCTTTACAATAGTGTTTGTGAAAACATCGGTTCCAACAGTTGTTTTAACTGTATAAACTCCGTTTGTGATTTTGCTGATATCTAACTTAAGCTTATTTGCTCCTGCGTTAGCAGCATTTTCATGATGCGAAACTACCGCGCCCATTACATTTATGATATCAATATTAACCAAACCTGCTTTTTGCATGCTGTAGTTTACGGTAACAAAACCGGAAGCCGGGTTGGGATAAACCGAAATATTATTTACCGAAGCTGAATTTTCTGCAATGCCTACTGAGCAATTTATTACAACCTCATCACGGTACCATACATCACCAACGGTGATAGGATCGGCATCCTGACCGAGAGATGTGCCGGGTTCAGAATCGCGGTAATAAATCATGTCGAGCTTATCAACCGGGCGCTTGTGCTGACAGGTGAAAGCTTCTTCTTCGAAATCGGTTTGCGTTAAATTGCCTACTAATGACCAAGTTAAACCGCCATCAGTTGATGTGGATAAATACACATCGCGATATGTTTGAGGAGTTGCTGCGCCATTGGTTGTGCCTTCAACTAAACTTGTATAAACTACATAGAGTGTGCCACCGAAACAAACTGCACCACTTGCCATGCTGGTTAAGCCAGTCTGGTAAATACCGGGATCGCCAGCAAGAAGGTCAATCGTTCCGTTGCCATTTACATCGATACATTGAGCAACCAGATAATTTTTTAAGGTGTTATCAGGAAAAGATTCGTTCCAGTAATACAAGCCATCAGAGATAGGAAAATAACCTAATCCGGTACCATCATTAATAATACGAGTAGAACCACACCAAACATGAACCTGATTATTGTTATCAATAACAACCGAAGGTGAACTGTCGGCAGCATCACAAGTATCAGCAACACCATCGCCATCAAGATCTGTAAGTCCAACCTGGTCATATAAAGGAATCGGGAAAGCATAAACTACACGCTTTGTCCATGTGGTACCATTATCAGTTGATTTGGCAAGAATTAAATCGTTAGCAAAACCACCTGTAACAATTGCGATAACATCGCCACGCGCGTCCATGTCATAAGCATCAACACCCGGGTCAATTATGTTTGTAGCATCAAAATGAGGAATTTTATATTCCTGAATATCCCAGGTTACACCAAAATCGGGCGAACGCCAGTAAAGTAATTCGCCAAGCTGACCGTTTTGGGCAGTATTGTTGTTTGCAATGGCATGAATGGTTTGTCCGTTAGCACCACCACATGTAGCACGGGGCCATGTAGCTGCTATTGCCGAAGGAAAGGGAAGACTGGCTTCTGTATATGCACCACTGCCTTTTGAAGACCTTAGTGCTCCGTAAATATTTGGCTGGTGGCAGATAATACCCTCACCATTGGTTGATGAACCAATAAGGTTTGGAAAACCTGTTCGTACCGATTCCTGCCTTGCAGTTGGAAGAGGCCCCCAACTGGTGCCGTCATAATAATTATACCCGGTACCACGGTCAGAGTATGTTCCGAATTCAGCACTGAAAGTCCAGATAGCTGAAATGGTACCATCGCTCCATCTGCGAACCCGGTTACCGGTTCCACCATAATTTGACTGAAGGTCGTAGGTAGAGTTACCTATGTTAAACTCACCCTGCACAGCATTATGCCCGGCTCTTGCAGACTGATGCTCTTCTAGCCGAAGGTTAACCGGGTTGTCAACGGGCTTTGAAATTTTAACAGCTTTGTTAACATTAACTCCAACAAGCGGAGTTTTAGTACGTGCATTTTGCGCTGTTACAGCAAAACACATACATAATGCGAATGAAGAAAGTAATAATTTTCTCATGTGATTTTGGTTTTTAGTTAGAAATAAAAATGATTGATTAATAAGGATGTAAAACTAAAATTAAAAAATAATAAATACAAGTTTTTTTCTTAATTAATTTTCATATGCACGAATGCCTAAAAAAATATGCCGTAATGTAATGAAATTAAATAAAAAAGCCTTCCGTCAGCTGACGGAAGGCTTTTTACATTACATACACTTTAAAGAATGAAAATTACTTATTCTTATCATCTTTCACTTCTTCGAAATCAACATCAGTTACATCAGCCCCGCTACCCGGTTGTGAAGAAGATTGTTGTTGATTATCTGCCCCACCCTGTGCAGTTTCCTGCTGAGGTGCCTGCTGTTCCTGTGAAGCTTTGTAAATTTCTTCGGAAGCAGCCTGCCATGCATTGTTCAGCGCGGCAAGTGAAGTGTCAATAGCAGGAATGCTTTTCTCTTTATGCGCATCTTTTAAATCGGACAATGCTTTTTGAATGGCTTCTTTTTTCTCGCGCGAAATTTTTTCGCCATACTCTTTCAATTGTTTTTCGGTTTGAAAAATCAAGGCATCGGCCTGGTTTATTTTGTCAATTTCTTCTTTAGCTTTTTTATCGGAATCTGCATTACGCTCGGCTTCTTCTTTCATTCGTTTTATTTCGGCATCGGTTAAACCGGATGTAGCTTCTATGCGTATTTTTTGTTCCTTGCCTGTCCCTTTATCTTTAGCGCTCACATGTAAAATACCGTTTGCGTCAATATCAAAAGTCACTTCAATCTGGGGCATGCCGCGCGGTGCGGGAGGAATGCCATCAAGGTGAAACCGTCCGATGGTCCGGTTATCTTTTGCCATGGGGCGTTCGCCCTGCAGCACATGTATTTCAACCGAAGGCTGGCTGTCGGATGCAGTAGAAAATGTTTCAGATTTCTTAGTAGGAATGGTAGTATTTGACTCAATAAGCTTAGTAAATACACCTCCAAAAGTTTCAATTCCGAGTGAGAGTGGTGTCACATCGAGCAGTAATACATCTTTTACTTCGCCAGTTAATACTGCGCCTTGTATGGCTGCACCCACTGCCACCACTTCATCGGGGTTTACACCCTTATGCGGAGCCTTCCCAAAGAACTTTTCGACCAACTGCTGAATGACAGGAATTCGTGTTGAACCTCCAACTAAAATAACTTCATCTATATCGCTGGGTTTCAGTCCGGCATCTTCCAAAGCTTTTTTACAAGGAGCCAGTGTACGCTGAATCAAATCATCGCACATTTGTTCGAATTTCGCACGGGTTAACTTTTTTACAAGGTGCTTTGGAATTCCATCAACAGGCATTATATAAGGAAGGTTGATTTCGGTTTCGGCTGAACTCGATAATTCGATTTTAGCTTTTTCGGCAGCTTCCTTTAAACGCTGCAAAGCCATCGGGTCTTTTTTAAGATCAATGCCTTCGTCTTTCTTGAATTCATCAGCCAGCCATTCGATAATGCGCTGGTCGAAATCATCACCGCCAAGGTGCGTATCACCGTTGGTGGATTTCACTTCAAATACACCGTCACCCAATTCGAGAATCGAAATATCAAAAGTTCCGCCACCTAAATCAAACACTGCAATTTTTTCGTCTTTATGTTTTTTGTCAAGACCATAAGCAAGCGAAGCGGCAGTAGGTTCATTAATAATGCGCAAAACTTTTAATCCTGCAATTTCTCCGGCTTCTTTGGTAGCTTGCCGCTGCGCATCGTTAAAATATGCAGGTACTGTAATAACAGCTTCGGTTACTTCACTACCCAAATAATCTTCGGCAGTTTTTTTCATTTTCTGAAGAATGATGGCTGAAATTTCCTGGGGTGTATAATTGCGATCGGTAATTTTTACCCGCGCAGTATTGCCGTCACCGGCAACAACTTCATAAGGAATGTGCTTGGTTTCCTGGGTAACTTCATCCATGCGATGACCCATAAAGCGCTTAATGGAATAAATAGTATTTTTTGGATTGGTGATTGCTTGCCGTTTTGCAGGATCGCCCACCTTGCGTTCGCCATTACTTAAGAATGCAACAATTGAAGGAGTAGTGCGTCTGCCTTCACTGTTAGGTATTACAACAGGTTCGTTGCCTTCCATTACAGCAACACATGAGTTGGTGGTTCCCAAATCAATTCCGATAACTTTTCTCATTTTATTTTTCTTTTAAGTGAATTAAATTATTTATGTTTACAATTGTCAATGAATATGCCAAGCGGGTTTTTAGGGAAATTATGGCATTGAATGATTAAATAATGTATCATAGCAAATCATCGGTGACAAAAAGACAGGGTTGGTAGATAGGTAAACAGGTAATTATGGTAAATGGGTAACCGGAGAAAAAACAAAATGAAACGTAATTATCTATAAACTATTGAAAACCCAAATGACCGGTAATACTGCCATTATTTAAAGAGTCTAAGGAAGCTGTGTTTAGTTTTTTATCTTTTACTTCCTGGATAATCCGGCTCGAAAAAATTCCATAGCCTCCGTTAATGTTTGTATATTGGTTAATGTTTTGATTAATTCCTGTGGAAGGTTTATTCACCAGTATATAGGTATAAAACTCAATCGCTCCGCTTGTAATAATAAAATCAAGCTTATCGGCATTTCTTATAACCGAATTATCCTGGCTGATTGAGCCTGCAACAAACTGGTAAAAAGCGGGAAACTCAATTATCTTATTCATATTTTGTTCCTGAAATTTTTCCTGTTCAGGAAACTTCCAATCAATATATTTAAAAACAACGGCAGTCGGATCAGTAACTGGCGCTTCAGTATAGTGAAACCTGATGACGAGCTGATAAATCTCTCCCTCCGGAACAACAGTCCATGTTGCTGTAAAAGGATTGGGTCCGGCAAAATTAATTCCTGAGGTCGAGGTAGCCAGGGGATTTATAATAAAAATGCTGTCAACCACAGGAGTTACAGCAGTTATTATGCTGTCGGTTTTCAGATTGTGAACAACAAGCTTGTATGAATTTTTTCCAACTATTTTATCTGAAGTAGAAGTTCGGTAAAGAACATTGGGGGTTGTGGCAAAAATGCCTTCTTCTTTGGGAATACTTTCATCGCGAATGAGATTAATTTTACGCAGAAAAGTATTTCCCGAGTACTCTTCGAAGCTAACGTCAAGTATATCGGGATAGTTAATGGAATCGGGATTTTGGGCCATAACATATGCATCTCCTTCGCCAAGAAAAACTTTTTGAATGCGGACCCATTGAATGGAATCGGAAATATTGAGCAATCCGTAAATAACAGGAATATCTTTATAAGGTGCAGTGATATCAAAATCGGTTTCGCATGAGCTGGTGCATAAAACAACTGCTATAAATGCCGGAATTATTAATTTGCGTATCATTGTCCAAAAGTAGCGGATTTATTCATCGGATCAGGAAATATTTTTTTCTAATTTAGTCCCGGGTAATTCGGGATAAATTTTATGACATTTAAAATAAATACACTTCGCAGATTTGTTATTTTATTTTTCCTGCTTTTAGCAAGTTTTATTTCGAGGGCGCAACTTGTGGAAGACAAGTTTGACATTATGAATATGAGCGAAAACTTCGATAGCATAAACAGTTACTGGACTACCCTTGCCAATGCCGAAAATCTTTTTATTGTGCAGGAAGGCGAGTACATAATGAACCGTAAATCGATGGTGTCGCCTTATGCAATCATAGCAGATTATAATCAAAGCCTCACCGCGTTCAGATTAGTTACTTCGATAAAACTCGAAAAAAGTGTAAATGACGAAGGGAGCATCGGTATTATTTTTATGGCGCAGCCTGACGGCAAAGGCGGATTTATTTTTGAAATAAATAAACTCAAGCAATTCCGCGTTAGGCAAATTGCAGGGGCCACCTATACTAATATTACCGGTGAGCCAAAATCTGGCGGGTGGGTGAGTTCAAAGTTTATTAATGAAACGTATTCGTATAATTTAGTTGAAATAAAAACATCCAACCGCAATTATGATATTTATCTTAATAATAGTTATTTGATTTCATTTTCAGAAATCGCTTATAAGACAGGAAGGATGGGAATAGTGATAGGTCCAGGTACCAAAGGAAAAATTGATTTTATGTATTTGTTTTCTTCGAGCAAAGAGCAATCGTTTGCTTCGGGCGACAGTACACTTGCCAATACAAGTCAGTTGAAAGAAAATTCGCCTGATATTATTGACCTTGCCGAATCAATTATTAAGCTGAAAACCCAGATTAATAAATTGACAGAGCAAAATGATGACCTTCGTAATACCATTGATGCCATGAAGAGCGATGATGATGAAATTGAGAACCAGAAAAAGAAATATGAAAAAAATATTAAAGAGCTGCAAGTATTAAACAGCAATTCATCAGCTTCGTTCGATTCGCTGTTAAAAGTAAACAAGGAATTATTAAAATATAAAGAGCTGGTTGCGGGTAATGAAAATTCTGATTTGATTATATCGCTTTCCAAG
>JBIOHJ010000130.1:0-8652 GCA_044448905.1 Bacteroidia bacterium
GTTATATTGGTGAATATTTGTGGTATAACCCGCTCATTGCATTTGTTGAAGCGGGTGTAATAAAGCTTACAGGAATTCCTCCAATGGGTTTGGTAACTAAAGGAGGCGCATTGCTGAACATCGTATCCGTATTTATGTTTTACCTGATGGTTACTTATTTATTTGGCAGCAGTGTTGCCATTGCTGCAACCGCTTCGTTTCTTTTTTTTACCTCAGGTAATATACCTTCATGGGGCGCTGCTACGTATTCACCCTGGCTATACCCGCAAAATTTCGTGCAGTCAATATTTTATCTTGGAATTATTTGCTGTTGCAAAGCATTCAGTAAACCGGGTTATACAGGTTTCTTAATTGCCGGTGCAGTTACAGGTATTGCGTTTTTAGGGCATACTGCCCCCGCCTTGATTTTACTGTTTATAACCGGTGTGCTTTTTTTGAAATCAATATATCAAGCGGTAAAAATCAAATTGCCGGGCGAAGCAAATAAATTCATGCGGCTTGGATTTTTATTCAGCCTGGTTTTTATCATAGTCAGTTTGCCTTTAACGTTTTTTGTAATTGGCAAATACAAGCTTCACATGGTAAATACCATAACGTTTGAGTATAACGATCCCCTTTTTATATGGTTTAATTTTTTAACCCTCATTAAAGAAAATATTTCTTTCACTCTCCCTTTCGTACTTATCGGGTGTTTTTACATTTTGTATAAGTTGAAAGATAAATTAAAACGAAATTTCTTATTCTATTGGTTTGGCGCCTGTGTATTATTTTTTATTTATACCAGTGTCATTACAATCCTCAGGGTAAAATGGGGCTTGCGGTTCCCCGGGTTGGTTCCGGCTTTTCATTTTTTCTTTTATCTCAAGGCATTGCAATCTGTTTTGTTTGGAATAGGGTTTATTTACCTGCTTCAATTTGTGTACAGGAAAATCAAAAAGCGAAATTTAAAAAACGAACATCTTCAGGCTTACACCACGCTGCTTGTCTTACTTGTTTTCCTTATTTACTACCCGGTTTACAGCAAGCGTCAGGATTTCTATTTCATGCGCGAATACGGGCTCAAACAAAGCGCTGCATCTGAAGAAATTGAAATTTATCACTGGCTTTTGCACAATTCATCAATCAATGTTGTAATAGTTTGTGATGAAGATTTTTCCTGCTTCCCAGTGATGGCTTCCGGAAGAAAGCTGGTTGCCGTTATTGCTACCATGTCCAATCCCTATGTGAGCTATGTGAAACGTAATGCTGATCGAAACCTGATTTTAAATTCTCTCCATTCTGGAAGTATAAATAATGCAAAAGAGTTGCTGAATGAATACAGCGTAAAATTCATTCTGCTGGAAAACAGTAAGATTAAAAACGAAACGGCTTTAGAAAATAATTTTGGTGAACCGATTTTTAAAAATAACAAATTCAGCATCTATAAAAACTAGTACGTTTTTATATTAACATCTTTTTTGCTGAAAACTTCTGTTCCATATCACCGGCAGCACACTTTTTTCTACTCAATTTTGCTTTGTGAAAAAAGTAGTCGTGTTTACCGGTGCGGGTGTTAGTGCCGAAAGCGGCATAAAAACTTTTCGCGATTCGGGCGGGTTGTGGGAACAATATGATATAAACGAAGTAGCGACTCCTCAGGCATGGCAGAAAAATCAAAAACTGGTTTTGGATTTTTACAACCAGCGCAGGAGGCAAGTGATGGAAGCCAAACCAAATGCTGCTCATATTGCTTTAGCTGAACTTGAAAGGAAATTTGATGTACATATCATTACACAGAATATTGATGATTTGCATGAACGGGCAGGTTCAACAAAAGTTCTGCATCTGCATGGCGAAATTATGAAAGCAAGAAGTTCGGAATATGAAAGCTTAATTTATGATGTGAAAGGATGGGAATTAAACGAAGGGGAGCTATGTGAAAAAGGTTTCCAGCTGCGTCCGCATATTGTTTGGTTTGGCGAAATGGTTCCGATGATGGACCCTGCTGTTGAACTTACATCCAACTGTGACCTGTTTATTGTTGTTGGAACTTCGCTGGATGTTTATCCTGCTGCAGGTTTAATTAATTATGCTTCACAGGAATCGAAAAAATACCTGGTTGATCCCAAAGCAAAACGATTGCCTTATGTTTTAAATCTTGAAGTGATTGAAAAAACTGCGGGTGAAGGAGTGCCATTATTAGTGAAACAATTATTATCTTCTTAAAAATAATATGTTCAGTCAGGAATTTGTTCAATCCAATTTATTTAATTGGGTAGTATTACCGCTTCTTATTTTTTGCGCTCGTTCATGTGACGTAACATTAGGCACTTTACGAAATATCTTTCTTTCTAAAAATATCCGCTACATAGTACCCTTTCTCGGTTTTATTGAAGTGCTCATCTGGCTGCTTGCCGTTACACAGATTATTAAAAACCTTACCAACGTGATGTGTTATGTAGCTTTTGCCGGTGGTTATTCAATGGGAATTTTTCTGGGAATTAAAATTGAAGAACGGCTTGCGCTTGGAATGCAAATTTTACGAATCATTACTCATCAGAATGCCGACAGCCTGGTTCAAAACTTAAAACATAATAATTTTGGAGTGACCATAATGGATGCGCAAGGGTCGAAAGGTCCGGTAAAAATTTTGCTCACAGTTATTAAAAGAAAGGACAGGGAATTGGTAGCCAAGATAATAAACGAGCATAACCCCAACGCATTTTATTCCATCGAAGATATACGGATGGCAAACCAAGGTGTATTTCCCCGTTCAGAAGGTGAATCAAAATTACAACACCTAAAAAGAGTTTTTCCGGGAATGAAATCTTTTTAGTTTTTTCTCCGCTGCCGGTTTATCCTATTTTCCGCAGTTGTTTCACCTCGCTTTTTCATTGCTATTTCTTACTATCTTTGAATGTTGGCAATTAATATGAGTACGCATAAAACACAAAGCGATAAAAAAAAGCTGGTTGATTTTTCGCGCATCGAAAAATTTCATCCATATAAAACATTTTTATTTTTTGCTTTGCTTGGAAGCACAGTTGTTTTCATGGCGGTGACTTTTTTGTTCATCCTGAGTTTATCGCGAACAGTACCCTTAGAGAATTTCAATTTACCAAAACCATTTTTTTTAAGCACGCTTCTGCTTCTTTTCAGCAGTTATTCAGTTTCAAAAACATTAAAAGCTTTTAACAAAGATTTGCCACGGAATTTGTTGCTATACCTCGGCATGACATTGTTGTCGGGGCTGGTATTTGCTTCGTTGCAGCTGGTAAGCTGGAAAATGTTATTCGATTCAGGGTTTATGCTTGCCTCGCATACACGGATTTCGTATTTATATTTAATCTCAGGAATTCATTTTCTGCATGTTCTGCTTGGACTCGTTTTCCTGAGCACTATATTCGTTACCGTTTTCAGAAGATCAGGCGATGCAGTTAAATCGTTGCTGTATTTTTCTGATCAGTTTCAAAAAACAAAAATCGAACTGGCAGTTATTTTCTGGCATTTTGTAGATTTCCTATGGCTCGGTTTATTTTTGATTTTCCTTTTTGCTTTTTAATAGAAATGAAAGGTAAACTCATCATTCACATTATTTTTTTCACTTTTCTCTCCACCCTTTTCTTTTCCTGTAAAAAGGAAAAATCATCACTTATCTTTTCATCAGTTTCATCAGGAACGGATTTTAATTTACATGCGATTCGAAGTTTCCAAACCGGTAAGCTCCTGGCATGCGGAGGAAAAGAAAATAAAGGGATTATACTCACATCGGGCGATGAAGGAAATACCTGGAGCTTGTTAAGTGATACATTTGACCAGGTCATTTACGATGTCTATTTTTTCGATGAACTTTTTGGATTTGCTGCTGGTGGCACTCCTGATGTTTTTAAAACTATTGATGGAGGAAGGTCATGGGAAAAATTATACCTCCCGTTTCCGGCTACCGGTTTCCCGCTTGCTTACCGTGTTCCTTTGCGCCAAATTTTTTTTGTGAATGACTCCACCGGTTTTATTTGCGGTGGCGGAAGATTCGAGGCCGGCATTATTTTTAAGACTACCAATAGTGGGCAAAACTGGACTCTCAACGTATTTGACCTTGAATTGCGAAGCATTTATTTTTTAAATGAAACAACCGGTTTTACCTGCGGGTTTGGTGCGATTCTTAAAACCACAGACTCGGGTATTAGCTGGGATTTCATTGCGGTTCCAAATGAGTTTTACACTTCGATGCATTATTCAAATGGTGAATTATTTGTTTCGGGTTATAATGGTGGGATTCTAAACTCCAAAGATGGTGGAACTACCTGGAACTTTCTTAACAAAAGCAACAATGTAACAAGCAGCCGTTCGCACTTTAATTGTTTAGCATCCATAGCGAATAGTAAACTGATTGCCTGTGGCGCTGACGGGATAGCTTCAATCAGTACTGATAATGGAATAACGTGGGACGAAGGTGAGGCCTTTAATGGTTCAACTATAAAAAGTATTTTTCTAACGAATGAAAATTCCGGTATAGCAGCCGGAACCGATGGCAAAATATTTGTTTTTTCGTTTTAAAAAAAACAGCACTTAATTTTCAATTTTTAAGTGCTGTCAGAATAAAATGATAAGTCAGCCGGGTTTACCGGGCTACTTCAAGCTTTCGCGCATAAACTTTTTGCGAATTTCGTATTTCAACAAAATAAATTCCTCTTGCCCAAAGCGAAACATTCAGCCATTCGGTATTTGAAATATTTTCTTTGCTGAATACTTTTTTTCCGGCAACATTATACACATTCATTTGAAATTTATCACTTGCCTTAATGGTTGAATTAATTTGAACAACCGAAGTTGCAGGGTTAGGATAAAACTGAATGTATTGAGCCACACCCGATACATTGTTAATACCGGTATTTGTGTTTACAACAATTCTCCCTTTCATCCCGGAACCTACATGGGGCTGACAAACGTAATAATACGTTTGAACTAAAGTAGGTATAAAAGTGCCTCCGGTCGGGGAGAAAAATTGGAAACCACCGTTGGGAGTAGATCCATTGGCATTCCACGTTGCCTGGCTGACTTCTGTCGCATTGTGATTACTGTTAATGCTGAAAATAACAGTATCGCCTAAAGTTATAGTTACCAAACTAGGAGAAAAAAAAGTACCCGGGGTAGAAATTGACCAAGTAGTAGCATTTACTTCTGAACCAAGAAGAACAAATACTGATAGTAGTAAAACAGAGTAGATTTTTTTCATGCAAATTTTGTTTTAGTTATTAGTACAGCAAAAGTAATAATATTTTTTTTTAAAGATTAAAACATGAACATGAATATGTGGGGTATAAATAAAAAGTACCTGAAAAGAAACAACTAAAAGAATGTTTAATTACATCCTTTCCGGAACTTGGATCCCAAGCAAATGCATTGCGTTTTTAATTACGCCCGATGTAAGCGAAGAAAGCTGCAGCCTGAAATTGGAAGTTTCGGCATTTACACTATCCACAATAGGGAATTCGTGGTAAAACTGGTTGAAGGTTTTAGCAACTTCAAAAACATAGTTGGCAACAACAGCCGGGCTGTAACGTTCAGCAGCTTCGCTGACTATAAATGGAAAATTAACCAACTGTTTTATTAATTCTTTTTCCTTTTGATTCATCCCTTTATAATTACGCACATCACTGGCAGAAAAAGCTTTTGTAACATCCACGGTCATGGCTTTACGGATGACAGATCGGGTACGTGCATAGGTATATTGAATAAACGGACCGGTGTTACCGTTGAGGTCAATAGACTCTTCGGGATTAAAGAGCATTCGCTTTTCGGGGTCAACTTTCAGAATAAAATATTTGAGCGCACCCAGGCCGAGTGTTTTGTACAATTCTTTTGCTTCATCCGAATTAAAATCTTCAATTTTACCAAGTTCTTTTGTTTTCTTTTCAGCTTCGCTGATCATTTCGCTGATCAGGTCATCAGCGTCTACTACGGTTCCTTCGCGCGATTTCATTTTACCTGAAGGCAGGTCAACCATTGCATAGGATAAATGATATAAATTCTCAACCCAACCATATCCTAATTTTTTCAGAATTAATTTTAATACTTTAAAATGATATTCCTGCTCGTTGCCAACTACGTAAATCAAATTTGAGAAATGATAATCATCAAAACGCAGATTTGCCGTTCCCAAATCCTGGGTGATGTAAACGGAAGTTCCATCAGCACGAAGTACAAGTTTTTCGTCCAGCCCGTCATTTGTCAAATCAATCCAAACTGAGCCATCGGGCTTTTTATAAAAAACATTCTTTGCCAATCCTTCTTCCACAATTTTTTTTCCCAGCAAGTACGTTTCCGATTCGTAATATATTTTATCGAAATCAACTCCCAGCATTTTATATGTAACATCAAATCCTTCGTAAACCCACCCGTTCATTTTTTTCCAGAGGTCAATAACATTTGGGTCGTGAGCTTCCCATTTGCGAAGCATTTCCTGCGCCTCAATCATTAGTGGTGCGTTTTTTTCAGCATCCTCTTCTTTTCCATCCTGGTTCTTGATACTTGATACTTGTTTCTTGAGCTCCATATCAAATTCCACATAATACTTCCCTACCAAATGATCGCCTTTCATCCTTGAAGATTGGGGTGATTCACCATTGCCGAATTTTTGCCAAGCAATCATGCTTTTACAAATGTGAATGCCGCGGTCATTCACAATATTCACTTTCATCACTTTTTTACCAACGGCTTTCAGCAATTCAGCAACTGACCATCCTAACAGGTTATTACGGATGTGTCCAAGATGCAATGGTTTGTTGGTATTGGGAGAAGAATATTCTACCAGAACAGGATGAGCGGATTCACCTTCATTTTCTTTTTGAATTCCAAAAGAATCGTCAGCAAGTGCGCTTTGTAAATTTTCTAACCAACTTTCTTCCTTAATTACAAGGTTAAGAAAGCCTTTTACCACATTGAAATCCTTAATAAGCGCAGAATTTTGTTTAAGATACTCTCCTATTAATTTACCTGTTCCCTCAGGCGATTTTTTTGAAAGACTGGCTAAGCCAAAAACAACCAAAGTAATATCGCCTTCAAAATCGTCTTTGGCTTTTTGTAAAACAATCCGAGAAAAATCTATTTCGGCACCGAAAAGTTCTTTGACAGCTTTGGTAATGTGCTCTGAAAGTGTATTTTCAAAAATCATCATTCAAATTAGTTATTTTAAATTTCCCCTGAACTTTGCCGGAAAATAATTTAATGCAGATGTCGCAAAGGCTCCGCAAAGAACGCAAAGAAAAAAGTATTTATTAAAAATAAATCTGGCTTACCACACGTTGTAAAATCTCGAATGTATTTTCAGCCATCAGGTTTTCTTTATCGAGCGTTGGGTTTACTTCGGCAATTTCAAAACAAACCACTTTTTCATTTTGAACAAGGCGAACACACAAGCTGCCGGCTTCTTTCTCGGTGATTCCATTGCGTACCGGTGTTCCGGTTCCTTTGCTTATGGATGAATCCATACTGTCCACATCGAATGAAATGTAAATGACATTGCAATGTGAAAGATGTGCCAAAGCATCACGCGCTATTTTTTCCACTCCGTTTCGTTTTACTTCGGCTGTAGTAAATGTACGTACCTTATGTTTTTTTATCAGGTATGTTTCTTCAGGTTCCACATCGCGTACCCCTATATACACCAAGTCACGGTAAGTGATTTTAGGAATAATGTTGCCAAGCTTTTTCAATTTATTCCAAAGTTCAACGGTGTCTTTATCGGGTTTATTATTGCGGTTGGCAATGTTGTCTTCAGCCAAAGCGGTTGACATAGGCATGCCATGAAGATTGCCGGTTGGTGTCGTATAAGGCGAATGTAAATCGGAATGTGCATCAATCCAAATCACTCCAAGCTTTTGTCTTGGAAAAGCCATGCGCACACCTGCAATAGTTCCGGCTGAGGTGCTGTGATCGCCAGCAAGCACTACGGGAAATTCTTTTTTCTTCAATGTATCCTGCACTTCTTTAGCTACCCGTTCGCATACAGCAACTATTCCTTTCATGCGTTTCGCATAAGGGCTTCCGGCCTGACCGAATAACAAATGATTTTCGTTTTTGATTTCAGCCGATTCAATGGTATTAAATAACGAGCTTCCGTAATCAAGAGCCGCAATCTTAATGGCGTCCACACCAAGGCTTGCTCCGCGTGTGCCTGCTCCTATTTCCGATTTGACTTCTATAAATTTTATCTTTCCCATAAACAATTTTAGTTGTGCTGTATAACGAATATCTAACTTACTTACATTAGCAAAAAATTTCCAACCTGACTCACCTGGACCTATGAAGAACCGCTACATTGACCTCATTGAACAAACCTACTATTTTCCGCAGGAAGGTTTTAAAGTGATTAACAACTGCCTTCATTTTAACGGCATTCCGCTCATGGACATTATTGAGCAATACGGAACGCCCCTCAAGATTACCTACCTTCCTAAAATCAGCTCACAGATACAGAAAGCCAAACGCATGTTTAATGTTGCCATGGCTAAAGCCGATTACAAAGGTAAATATACATATTGTTATTGTACGAAGAGTTCGCATTTTTCGTTCGTACTTGACGAAGCTTTGAAGAACGATATTCATCTCGAAACCAGCTCGGCTTTTGATATTCCAATTATTAAATCATTGGATGAACAGGGAAAAATAAAC
>JBIOHJ010000131.1:0-8470 GCA_044448905.1 Bacteroidia bacterium
ATACACACTGCCGAATTTCCCGTTTCGTTTTAAAACGGTCGATTCGTTTTCGGGATCGAAAAGATAACTTTCCTTTTTTCCGTTAAGCTGAAGTATTGACATAAATGATTTTAATGTAATGCCGCCCGAAAAGGAAGTGAAGCGCAAATCTTTCCCTCTTCAACGGAAAGCTCTTCCAATCGTTTGTAAGTTTCTGTTTTATCATAATACTCCAACGCCATTTTTACAAAAATATTTCCATGCTTGGCTTCCGATATCCATAACATCTTATAAAAACTTTTTAAATCAGAATCATCCAGCGTTTCCGCAACCAAACGGAATCGTTCAGTTCCCCTGCATTCAATAATGGATGCAAGCAAGAACCTGTCGAGTAACCGTTCTTCCGGCTTTGTACGAATTAGGTCAAGCAGTTTTTTGATATACATATCCTGAGGCATTTCGTTTTTCAGCCGCACTCCACGCTTTTCCATTATTTCATAAACCTGCTGAAAATGTTCTAATTCCTCTAATGCAGTTTCAATTAACCATGGAATTATTTTTACTTTGTCGGGACATTTGGAAACAAAGCTTAATGCCATAGCTGAAGCTTTACGCTCGCAATCGGCATGGTCCTGCAGGAATGAATCAAAATCTTTCATTACAGATTCAGCCCATGTTTTGGGAGTGTTGTATTTTAAATCGAGTGATAATTTCATTGAAGTGTTAAGGTTTCAAATTTATTATAACTGAATCAATAATGAATACATATTTGGAAAAGCATCGTTTTTGCGAAACGCAAATCCGCGATTCTGTTTCTAAAGATACAGGAATCATAGTTATAATACCCTGCTACAGTGAACCGAAACTTTTAACAACACTCAATTCACTTTTTAATTGTGATATAACAAAATGCTTTGTCGAAGTAATTATTGTAATTAATGCAGGAGAACATGACAATGAAAATATTTTAAAACAAAATGAAAAAACATTTGCTGAAGCAAGCGATTGGATAAAAACACATGAACATGAAAAAATTAAATTTCATATAGTGAAGATAAAAAACCTTCCAAAGAAACATGCCGGTGTCGGATTGGCAAGAAAAATTGGGATGGATGAAGCGGTGGCAAGATTTGATAAGATAAAAAACGATAACGGAATAATAGTTTGTCTTGATTCAGATTGTGTAGTTAGCAGGAATTATTTAACTGAAATTGAAAGCCATTTTTGTAACAATCCAAAAGCAACGGGGTGTTCCATTTATTTTGAACATCCATTGTCAGGTAAAGAGTTCGAAAAAGAGGTTTATAATGGCATAATCAATTACGAATTGTTTCTTCGCTATTACAATCGTGCTTTGCATTACTGTGGATTTCCCTATGCATTTCACACAATAGGTTCGAGCATGGTGGTGCGAAGTAGGATCTACCAGAAGCAAGGCGGCATGAACCGTAGGAAAGCTGGAGAAGATTTTTATTTCCTTCATAAAATATTCCCGCTCGGCAATTTCACCGAATTAAATTCAACTTGTGTATACCCATCTCCGCGCGAATCCAACCGAGTTCCATTCGGAACCGGAAGTGCGATTAAAAAGTTTGTCGAGAATAAAACTGATTCATATTGTATTTACAATATCCAGACATTCACTGATCTAAAATTATTTTTTCAATCCGTTCAACATCTATTTTCTTCGTCAACACATCACCCGATCACAGCATTACTACCCGAATCGGTGAAAACCTTCCTATTCCAGAATAATTTTGAAGAAAAACTAAAAGAAGTTCGAGAACATTCTGCTTCCAAAAAAATGTTTGTGAAAAGATTTTTCAACTGGTTTGACGGATTTATGGTTCTTAAGTTTGTGCATTTTGCAAGAGATAATTTTTATCCTCAGGGGGAAATCTATGAAGCAGCACTTCAGCTCATGACATTATCAAATAAAGAAATTGCTCAGGATATTTCTAAAAGGGATTTATTGTTTGCTTACAGAAAGTGGGAAAGGGAATCTTCAAATTAATATCTTTGCCCTCCTCAATAACAAATTATGCCAGCAGAGTTATCAGAACAGGAAATTTTAAGACGACAAAAATCAGAAGAGCTTTTAAAACTCGGCATCAATCCGTACCCCGCTGAGTTGTGGGAAGTGAGTATTGCATCAAAAGAAATTTTAGGAGATTTTGAAAAAAATCCTGATAATGAAAACTTAAAGTCAATAAGTTTTGCCGGCAGAATCATGAGTGTTCGCGACATGGGCAAGGCTTCATTTGCTGTATTGCAGGACTCTGTAGGGAAAATTCAGATTTATGTAAAACGTGATGATATTTGCCCGGGTGAAGATAAAACGCTTTATGATATTGTCTGGAAAAAACTTCTCGACATTGGTGATATTATTGGGGTAAAAGGATTTGTTTTCAGAACGAAGATGGGGGAGATATCCATTCATGTTAAAGAACTAAAACTCCTTTCCAAATCATTGCGTCCCCTGCCAATTGTAAAACAGGATGCCGAAGGTCAGGTGCACGATGCGTTTACAGATCCCGAAATGCGTTACCGCCAGCGTTATGTTGACATGATTGTAAATCCACATGTTCGCGAGGTCTTTCGCAAAAGATCAAAGCTTATTGACAGCATGCGAAACTATTTAAATGAAAAGGGATACCTCGAAGTAGAAACTCCTATACTTCAGCCGTTATATGGGGGTGCAGCAGCGCGCCCGTTTAAGACGCATCACAACACGCTTGACATGACTTTGTATTTACGTATCGCAAATGAATTGTATTTAAAACGGTTGATTGTGGGAGGATATGATGGTGTGTATGAATTTTCAAAAGACTTCCGTAACGAAGGCATGAGCCGTTTTCACAATCCTGAATTTACGCAGGTAGAATTATATGTGGCATACAAGGATTACGAATGGATGATGAACCTGGTTGAAGAGATGATTGAAAAAGCTGCTATGGCTTTACATGGAACAACTGAAGTAAAAGTTGGCGACCAAGCCATTAATTTCAAACGCCCCTGGAAAAGATTTACCATGTACGAAGCGATTAAACATTTCACGGGAGTTGATATTTCTGAAATGGATGAAGCGGCAATGCAATCTGCTGCTCAAAAAATGGGAATTGAAATTGATAAAACAATGGGCCGGGGGAAAATAATTGATGAAATTTTCGGAGAGAAGTGCGAACAACATTTAATCCAACCTACTTTTATTACCGATTACCCTGTAGAGATGAGCCCGTTGGCAAAAAAACACCGTGACAAACCGGGATTAGTAGAGCGCTTCGAAGCCGTCTGTAACGGAAAAGAAATATGCAATGCATTTTCTGAATTGAACGATCCTATTGATCAACGAAAACGATTTGAAGAACAAAAAGCATTGGGATTGCGTGGTGACGAGGAGGCTATGCAGTTAGATGAGGATTTTTTGCGCGCACTGGAGTATGGAATGCCTCCTACTGCCGGACTCGGTATTGGCATTGACCGTTTAACTATGATTATGACCGATTCTCAATCTATACAAGATGTTTTGTTTTTTCCGCAAATGCGTCCTGAAGTTTCCGTTACATTGGTAGAAAAAAATGTGAGTGATTTAAATATAAGTACACTTAATGAAAAAATAAAGGAGTTTGAACAAAAAATTGAACTGAACTATAAAGCCGAACTAACCGAGCGCAATACATTAAAAGGCGAAATAAAAAATTTAATTGAGCTGAATAAAAAAATCAGTAATGAAACAGATAATCTTGTATCAGCATTAAAAGGAGATAATAAACAGCAGGGGAACTGGAGTGAACTGATTCTTGAAAAAATTCTTGAAAATTCCGGTTTGAAAGAAGACGAAGAGTACCATACACAATTAGTAAATACCAATGAGGAAGGTGAGAAAATAAAACCCGATGTGGTGGTTTTTCTTCCCGATGAAAAATACATAATCATTGATTCAAAAATTCCGTTAACTGCATATCAATCACTGATCAGTTCAACCGCTGAAACCGAAAAGAAACAGTTTAAAAAGCTATATGTTGCTTCGGTCAAAAGTCATATTAAATCACTAAGCGAAAAAAATTACCAGACGGCAATTGGGTCCATCACTCCTGATTTTGTTTTAATGTTCTTTCCTCTCGAATCTTCTTTTGAGGCTGCTGTTCAATCTGATCACGAATTATTTAATTATGCATGGGATCGTAAAATTATTATCGTTTCGCCTTCTACACTTCTTGCCACATTGCGTACCATTTCATTAATCTGGAAGCAGGAACGACAAACTCGTTACGCTTTCCAGATAGCCAAAGAAGCGAAAGGCTTTATGATGAACTTGCCTACCGTGTTGAAGATTTAAATAAATTCGGAATCTAAGGACGAATAAGATTTAATAAAATATGCCTTCAAAAATCAATTGGGCTGAAGCAATACAGCCACTTCTCAAAAAATATAATAAGAAACAGCATCCGCTGGAATATAGGAACCGTTATCAATTAATGGTAATGGTTATCCTGTCGGCACAGGATTCGGATAAAAACATTAATAAAATAGCGCCCGCATTGTTCAATGCTTTTCCTGATGTGGAATCGCTTTCGCGTGCAACACCGGATGCACTTTTTCCTTTTATCAGCAAAGTGCGCAACTTCGGTAACAAATCAAAGTGGCTGATTGAAATGGCGCAGAAAATTAAAAGCGATAAAAACATTCCTCTCACTATGGATGGGTTAACTGCCCTGCCCGGAATTGGAAGAAAATCAGCCAACGTGATAAGGCGCGAATCGGGAGAAAAACCTGAAGGCGTTATTGTTGATCTTCATGTAGTACGTGTAGCTCCACGGTTAGGAATAGCTGCCGGAACCGATCCGAAGAAAATTGAAAAACAGATTATGGAAGCTCTTCCGCAAAAAGACTGGGATGCCGGTATGTGCATATCATTCCTCGGACGTGAAATTTGCAGACCAACTAATCCTAAACACGAAGAGTGTGTAATGAATACGGTTTGCGCTTACTATAAATCAATGAAATAAAAATCTGCTACCTGACGGAAAAACATTTTATTTTTTCTGAATAAAAATAAATAGCATTATCTCCAGAATTTCAATAATAAAATTTCAATTCCCAAAAATATTAATACCAAAAGAATACACCACTTCCAAAGCTTTATCCCTTCACCCGCTTCCAGTATTTGCATCGTTAATCCTTTTACAGTTGAATCAACTAATTTCACATTTGTAAAATGATTGTCACTAATAATTTTATTCAAATCAGCAGTATCATAAAAACTCATTACCGATTCTTTCCTGTCGTAATTAAACGACAGGGCGCCCGATGGTTTATTATTAAACACCAGGTCATAGTTACCCGATTCCTGAACCTGGTTGTTGAATAAAAGAATATGCTTACCAGCAGCATTCCGGTGTTCGGGAATAATATCAAATTTCTTCGCTTCGTTTACAAGATGAAAAACTTGGTCACCTTGTATTGAATTTTCATCCACTTCGTAAGTGGTTTCTTTTCCGGCAATGTTGAATAATTTCTGCTCTCTTTCACTTAGCAAAGCAATTTTATACAATGCCGGAACAAAAATGGAATGCTTTACAAAATTGCTGAAAGATAAATTTAAAGGAACCGAGAATAAATATATTGTGCCCTTGCCCGATTCGAATTTACTGAGAAAGGATGCCCCGCCCTGCAATTTCATTATCACCTCGCGGTTGCTATGCGTGCTGCCTGAAAATTCGTAATGCTTAAACACAACCGGCATGTCAATATTCTGATCATGTTTTTGCTTTTCGTCAAACACATTTTGAAAAAGTGCATTTTCATAACTCAGTTGCTCAACTTTATCTTCATTGCTATTTATTCCGTTGTAAACATCGACATTTATCGAAAGGAGGAAATTATTATAGCTGCTTTCATCAATTAATGTGTCTGGAAATACAACAAGGCTGCCTCCATTTGCAACATATTTTTTTAATTCGCCCGAAAGCCCCGAAGAAATTAAGGAAAGACCGTTGAGGATAACCACATCATATGAAGGCAAAGCAGAGTAGTCAATTTGTTCGGCATTTGTATTATTCAGAATAAAATAGCTGTCGCTTCCGTATAATGCTTTTACAAAAGCATTTTCAGTTTTTTGATTAATGCTCAGCAGTTTCAGATTCTGTTTAATATTAAATGAAAAAAACCAGGTATCGTCAAATGTTATGGGATGATCGGTAATACTCAGTTCACCCTTTTGCCAGCCATTTTCGGTCAACGTAAAGTTTAATTTTGTATTAGTAATTGAATTGGCTTTGGCAATCACCCCGGCAAGTGATTTCTGAATTCCATTAATAGTCAGCTTAAGCGAAACATTTTCCACATCGGTATCCGAACTGTTTTTTATTCTCACATATAATTCGCAGGGCTTATTAACCAGGATAATCGGTGATGTAAACCAGCACGAGTCAATAAAAATATTTGTTACAGGTTGCACATCTAATGGAATTAAATTAATTGAAACAGAACTGTCGGGTTTTGTATTTTCAAAATCGGAAACGGTTTTCTGATAGTCGGATAAAATGTAAATCAGCTTTTGTTTTGCATCGGAATTATTTAATGCATCCAGTTGCCGTAAAATCACCTCCGATAAATTTTTTGATGAAGAGCTTGTTTTTACCTGGTCGAGTAAATCAAAAAATTCTTCACGGTTCACCAGTCTCTGGTGGCGGGCTTCAAAATCGTTGGTTAGCAACTGAAAATTATCAGATGGCTTATACGCCATAGCAATTTCATGGGCTTTCTTTTTTGCTTCATCAAGCAAAGTTCCCTCGCGTGATACCGATTCCATGCTGAATGAATTATCCACATAAATGCTTACCGATTTTTCATTGCTGATAACTGTTTTATTATTTAAAGGAAGATAAGGCTGTGCAAAAGCAAAAACCAAAAACGAAACAGCAAGAATTCGTGAAAGCAATACAAGCAGATGTTTTAGCCTGGATTGTGAAGAAGTTTCCTCTTTTATTTCTTTAAGAAACTTTACATTGGTAAAATAAATTTTCTTGAATTTCCGGAAATTGAAAAGATGAATGATAATCGGGATTGCAATAAGCGAAAGCGCAAAAAGAAATGCGGGATAAATGAATTGCATCAGAAGGATTAGAATTTCCGGTTGCCAAAAATAGCTATTCCGAAGCGAACGTAAGTTCAGAAATAAATAGCCCAAAAATCAAAAGCCCCGTTCCATTTACGGAAAGGGGCTCTGATTTAATTCTTTTCTTTTTATCAGAAAGTAAAATCCACTCCGATACCGATGCTCGAAATGTTATTATTGACGGTTACATCAGTTTCCATCGGATAATAATTAAGCGCCTGAATTTTTTTGTCCTTTGCGTAAATACCCTGCGTAAACCCAAAGTTGATTCTTATTTTCTCGGTTGCATTGTAGGCAAATCCCGTACTTATCGCAAAATTATTTGAAGGCACTGTCTCAAAAGCGCCAATATTCATATAATATCCTTCAATATCCTGGTAGTTAAATAAAGAATATACTCCACCCAAGCTCATCAAAAATTTCGGACTAAAATTGTATTCAAAAGACAATGCATAGGTAGAAGCATTCCCGGCAAGTTCGCTGGTAGGGATTAATTCATCGAGAACAAGCGTTTTTCCCCAATCGGCATTCTTCTGGAAATAATAATTAAAATCGGCTGAGGTTTTTAATTTTTCAGTCAATGAATAAGATATTCCCATTCCTAAAACAGCAGGAAAATCGCGGTTTGTTTTTTCGCCATCAGTTGTAAATCCAAAATCATCTTTAACCTGGTCGGTTTCAAATTCAAGACCAACTTTAGATTCATAACGAACGGCAAGATTTATTTTTTCAGTCGGTTTAATATCTATACCAGCTACAAAACCCAATCCCGATGCGTTGCTGTTGGTTTCTAATGCAAGAGGCATGTCGGGTAATTGTGCATAGGCATCTGTAATAGTAACACCGGCTTCGGCCTTGTTTTTCGCAGTAAATTGTCGTGCAAACAATCCGACTGAAATTTTTTCGTTAAGCGAATATGCACCGCCAATTGCTGTTGAAATATAATAAGAGGATGCTTTCAGGTAAGCGTTTTTTCCATTTGTATATGGCATTCCGTATACATTATATAAATTACTCAGCGTACCAAATGTTATTAGATCGGTTGATATGGAACCATTAGGAAAATTAGCTGTAGCTCCTCCGCCCGCAATATACACTCCACCAAAAACAGCCCAGTTATTTTTATTAAAGCTTGCGTAAATATTAGGAACCAGCAAATCGTTGCCTTCCTGTTCATATTTTACAGCTCCCATTCCATAGTCATATTCGTGAGTTGGTTTTCTGAAAAACGAAGTATTGCCTATGCTGAAATGAAAGCCGCTTTTTAAACGCGACATTCCTCCCGGGTTATAAGCCATAATATCCGTTCCATCCAATGCGGCATTGCGTGTTGCGCTTCGTATCCATTCCGGACTCAGGTTTGTTAAATTA
>JBIOHJ010000132.1:0-8323 GCA_044448905.1 Bacteroidia bacterium
TCCTTAGCTTTGCCCGATGCAGTTACTTACTCCTGAAATTTTTTCCGATTACGAATTAATTGATACCGGTAATTTTGAAAAGCTCGAGCGGTTTGGAAAATACATTACAATCCGTCCAGAGCCGCAAGCCGTTTGGAGTAAAAATCTTCCTGATAAAGAATGGGAAAAACAAGCGCATGTAAAATTTATTTCCAAATCAAGCTCTGCAGGAACATGGAAAAAACTGCAGGAAATGCCAGATAGGTGGAGTGTCAAGTATCAAGTACAGAGTATTGAGACAGAAAAAAAAGATTTAGTTTTTCGATTGGGATTAACTTCCTTTAAGCATGTTGGAATTTTTCCGGAACAAGCAGTAAACTGGAATTATATTTTTGAATGCGTTTCCGCGATGAAAGTTGAGCAATCAAAAATTTTAAATCTTTTCGCTTACACTGGTGGCGCATCGCTTGCTGCCAAGGCTGCCGGTGCAGATGTTACCCATCTCGATTCCATAAAACAGGTTGTTACATGGGCGAAAGAAAATATGGAATTGTCCGAACTAAAAGATATCCGCTGGATAGTTGAAGATGCCATGACTTACGTGAAGCGTGAAGTTAAAAGAGGAAAAAAATATCACGGCATTATTTTAGATCCTCCCGCTTATGGTCACGGACCGAAAGGCGAAAGTTGGAAACTGGAAGATGAGATTAATGAAATGATGAAGCTTGTTTTTCAATTGCTCGAAGAAAAATATTTTTTAATTCTCAATACGTACTCATTGGGGTTTTCCTCGCTCATCATCGAAAACATGTTTAAAGGCTATACTAAAGATAAGTTTGAAACCGGTGAATTGTATTTGCAAAGCAGCACTAACCAAAAATTACCACTTGGGGTTTTCGGGCGAATCAGAAATATTTAATATTTCCTTCGCAAAACTTTCGTAATAAATTCATCGTATCTTCCGTTAAGCTTAGCAATATTTGCTACTTTAGTGGAGGAAATAAACATGGTATCCAATTACGACATACTCATTCAGAAGCTGGATGAGTTTATCCGCAAATTTTACAAGAACCAATTAATACGTGGAGGAATTTACAGTTTCACCACGTTGCTTGCTTTTTATTTAATTGTAACCGCGCTTGAATATTTCGGGCACTTTACTTCGGCATTGCGCACCGTTTTGTTTTACCTGTTCGTTGGAACAAATATTTTTATTATCGCAAAGCTTATGGTGATTCCGCTTTTAAAATTAAACCGGATTGGAAAAATAATTTCTCATTCGCAGGCTGCCGAAATTATTGGCACGTATTTCTCAAATATCAGCGACAAATTATTAAACACACTTCAACTTAAAGAACAATCACAACTCCGAACTCCAAACTCCGAACTTATTGAGGCTGGCATTAATCAAAAAATTTCCGAACTAAAGCCCATCCCGTTTACTTCGGCAATTGATTTGAAGAAAAACGTACGCTATCTACGTTATGCGGTTTTGCCGGTTGCCGTGTTTCTCATTATCATTTTTGCCGCACCAAGCTTATTGAAAGACGGCACCCAGCGGTTAATTCATCACGCAACTTATTTCGAAAAGCCTTCTCCGTTCACTTTTCAGATTATGAATAAAGATTTAAAAGTTATTCAGCAGGAAGACTTTTTGCTGAATGTAAAAGTAGATGGAAAAGAAATTCCTGAAAATATTTACATACAGGTTGGCGAAAATCAATTTAAGCTCGATAAAGAAAACACCGTTACGTTTAATTATACATTTAAGAATGTTCAGCAATCTCAAACCTTTCAACTTCAGGCTGACGGGTATAATTCGCGTGAATATGAATTGACGGCATTGCCCAATCCCGTTGTTTTAAATTTCAACATTTCGCTCCATTATCCTTCTTATATAAACAAGCCTGATGAAGAATTAAAAAACACCGGTGACATGATTATTCCTGCCGGAACAAAAGTGCATTGGGATTTTAATACGCAGAATACCGCTTTGCTTAATATGAACTTCAGTGACACTTCGGTTTCTGTAAAGCAGACTGGTGAAAACGAATTCGGCATCAGCCGTTCTTTTGTAAAGAATAATTCCTATTCGGTTGTTACTGCGAATAATTTAATGCGCAGCAAAGATTCGATGCTGTACAACATCAACGTGATTCCCGATTTATATCCTTCCATTAAAGTTGAACAGCAAAATGATTCCATTTCCACTCAACGGATGTATTTCCAGGGAGTGATTAAAGATGATTACGGTTTCAGCAAATTAAATTTCTGTTATCGTTTTCTAAAATCAGACGATTCGCTTTCGCGCGATGAAAAATTAAATTTTGAAAACATCTCCATTAACAAAACTTCCTCACAAGACCAGTTTTTTCATTTCTGGGACTTATCAAAAATGAATATTCGTGCCGGTGAAGAGTTGGAATATTATTTCGAAATATGGGATAATGATGGCGTTAGTGGTGTAAAATCCACTCGTTCACAGGTAAATATTTTCAAAGCCCCGACATTAAAAGAGCTTGCCGAAAATTCCGAGAAGAACAACAGCAAGCTGAAGGATGATTTGAAAGAAAGCATCGAGCAGGCAAAAAAATTGCAGAAGGACATCAGCGAAGCATCCAAGAAAATGCTCGAGAAGAAGAATATGAATTATGATGACAAGAAGAAGATTGAAGACTTGTTGAAGCAGCAACGCGATCTGGAAGAAAAAGTAAAACAGATGCAGCAGCAGAACGAGCAGAATGTTCAGCGTGAGAGTGAATACAAAAACCAGCTGAGTGAAATTGCCGAAAAGCAAAAACAGCTGCAGGAATTGTTTGACAAGGTGATGAACGATGAAATGAAAAAGCTGATGGAGCAATTGCAGGAATTATTATCGCAGCTGGATAAAGATAAAATACAGGAGATGATGGATAAGATGAAGCTCGAAAATAAAGACCTTGAAAAAAGCCTTGATCGCACTCTCGAACTATTCAAGCAGCTGGAAGTGGAACAAAAAATAAAAGAAGCCATTAAAAATTTAGACGAGCTGGCAAAAGAAGAAAATAAATTATCCGAACAATCGCAGGAGAAAAATTCTGATTCAAAAGATTTGCAGCAGAAACAACAGGATCTGAATAAAAAGTTTGATGAGCTCGCAAAAGATTTAAAAGACATTGAAAAGAAAAACGAGGAGTTGGAATTTCCCGAGGAGCTGAGTAATACGGATGAAGAGCAGCAGGATATAAAAGAAGACATGAAAGAAAGCGAACAGCAGCTTGGTGAGAATCAAAAGAAGAGTGCTTCTAAAAAACAAAAAAGCGCGGCTGATAAAATGCAGCAGATGTCACAAAAAATGCAGCAGCAGCAGCAGGAACAGGAAATGGAACAGCAGGAAGAAGACATGAATGCACTGCGTGCTTTGCTGGAAAACCTCATCCATTTTTCGTTCGACCAGGAAAAGCTGATGCAGGATTTAAAAACTATGGATGTGAACAATCCGCAGTATATAAAGCTTTCGCAAACTCAGCGCAAGTTGAAAGACGATGCAAAAATTCTGGAGGATTCGCTGGTTGCGCTAAGCAAACGTGTTATACAAATACAATCGGTAGTGAACGAGCAGATGACCATTATAAATGATAATATTGCAAAGTCAATTGATCATTTGCAGGATCGTTTTGTTCCGCAGGCGCGTGCCGAACAGCAGTATGTGATGACCTCCACGAACAACCTTGCGCTGATGCTTAGCGAAGCCATGCAGCAGATGCAGCAGCAAATGCAAAACATGAAAGGTGGCGCGTGTAAAAAGCCGGGTAAAGGAAAGCCGTCATCTGTAGCACAAATGCGACAGATGCAGGAGAAACTCAACGAGCAGATGAAACAAATGAAAGGCAAAATGGATGGGAAAGGAAAGCCGGGCGGCAAGCAAGGACAAAACAACATGAGCGAAGAACTTGCGCGCATGGCAGCACAGCAGGAGGCCATACGCAATGCGTTGAAAGAATTGGGCAACGAAGAAAATAAAGACGGGCAGGGTTCGAAAGGAAACCTCGGAAGGATGCAGCAGGATATGGAGCAAACCGAAAAAGATCTGGTGAATAAACAATTAACCGAGGAAACGTTGAAACGTCAGCAGGATATTCTTACCCGGTTGCTGGAAAGTGAGAAAGCTGAGCGTCAGCGCGACCAGGACGAAAAGCGTGAAAGCAACGAAGCAAAAGACCAGAACTATCATAATCAATCACAGTTCGAAGAGTACAAGAAATTAAAGATGCGGGAAATTGAATTGTTGAAAACCATTCCACCATCATTAAATCCGTTTTACAAAAATCTTGTAAATTCGTACTTTCAAAATATCGAAGTTCAGTAATCAGTTCGGAGTAATTCAATCAACAATCAACATTCGTCAATCACCAATCCAAAAGATGAACACCGAAAATTTTACAAACACCGTGCAGGTAGTTTCACAGCCCGAGAGTATTAACATTGTAGAAAAACTCATTGAAGATTTGCGCGAAGAGCTCAATATTCACGAAGACGCATTCGGAAATATTTTAGTGGCGGTAACCGAAGCCGTTAATAATGCTATACAACACGGCAACCGTTATGATGCATTGAAAAAAGTAAACATCACCTATGAAGTGGAGGGTGATAACCTGATGTTTTCAGTTTCGGACGAAGGCCGCGGCTTTGATTATTACAACCTGCCCGACCCTACGGCTCCAGAAAATTTAGAGAAGCCAACCGGGCGCGGAATTTTTTTAATGAAGCATCTTGCCGACCAGGTTATTTTTTCGGACAACGGCAAAACCGTTGAGATGTATTTTAAAACGAGTGTGCATTAATTCGTTTTAATATTTCAAAGCCTTACTACCAGCCCAAGGGTAAAGTCAGCGCCTTTAACAGTAAGGCTACCCTCAATATCTGATAAGTCGCTGGCTTGCCCGTTTTGTTCAAGGTCTTTCAGTTTAAAATTGTGGCTGTCGAAACCCATGTTAAAGTTCAGCCCGAACGGGCCGGCAAAAAACCAAAGCACCCCGCTGTTTAACCGAAATCCTCCCCCGCTGTAGGTGGCAACCTGATGAACTGGCAATCCAAGAAAAGTATAATCTTCTTCAAGCTCCAATCCTGCTGCGTTAAATCCCGCACCGAGGTACCACCTGAAATTGTCGTTGTTTACTAACGTGTATTCGGCACCAAAGCCTATTACATAGAAGCGGTTTGCTTTGCCTTCCGAACTATCGGGATCATAGAGGTAAGAGCCCCATTTTAAATCGAGCCCGAGATTGAACCGCTGACTTATTTCGTAACGCAGCTCTAACGGAAGGTGTACAGTAGCCGCACCATCCTCGTCTTTTAAAACCAAATCGGGATCAGATGGTGTATAGGCAAACTCGGTTGTTGTGCCGTACACAGCAAAGCCAAAACCTCCGCGTATTTGAAATTCTTTCTTGCGTTGCGCATACGCAGCCGCAACTATGAGTGTGGAAATAAAGCAAAGGAATATTTTTTTCATATTTTATTGCTTGCTTATTTTTCTTATGGTACTTCCCCTATTATTATTCACCGTAACAAAATAAATTCCATGCGGAAGTGCACTTACATCAATTACAGTATTCCCGGTAAATTGTTTGATAAGGAATTGTTGTCCCAATGAGTTACTCAGTATAACGGTGGCCTTATCCGTTTCAATGCCAGATTGAACGTTCAGAAAATCACCGGCTGGGTTGGGATACACCTGCAAATTTCCGGCTGCTGCAATCTCATTTATTCCGACTGTTACAAATAGCAACAGGTAGGATGATTGCGTGGCATTTTGCCCGAGGCTGTCGGCTTCAATTTCCAACAGCAGGGTGCCGCCACCGTTTTGCAGCCATTTGAAGTTGGTGGTTTGTGTTTGGGGCGGGGTATATCCCGGCAGGGGCGTCCATCCCAAACCAACATTTATATATGCTGAATCAATTTGCAGTGACGTAGTTTTCGTACGCAGCGTATTGGGATACGTTCCTGTAGGAATAACCAGCGAACCATACCCATCGCCAAGTATGTTGATGCTGGTGTATTGCACAAAGCGATAGTTCACTCCGCTTATTAAGGTATCGTACGAGAAGCGCGAGTGCCCGCTGTAGGTGCTGTTATAGGTAAACGGAACGGGAATAAACATTTCGGGCGGATTTAAAACAAACGGGATTGGGAAAGCAGCCGAAACTGCACCGTTTAGGTAAAACCCCGATGCGCTGCTTGTGAAATATGCATATCCCCCGGTTTGCGGGTCGAAAGCCGCAAGGTTGGCTCCCGTAAACTGCGCGGCATAGGGCGTGCCTGCCGAGCTGATGAACAGCAAGGAATCCTGGTAGCCGTTTATAAGCGAGGCATAATTCCACGTTTGTCCCGCTCCGCCTGCGGGTATGGCTGCCGTATAATTGGAGTCAACTGCATCAATAAAACCCCAGCCCGCTACCGGCAGGTTGCTTTGTGTAATGGTAATTTGCGCATTAATATTGCCTGCAATGAGCATGGCGGTAATTAATAAGGAGTATATTTTTTTCATGGGATTATTTTTTTGATGTAACAAAATTAAACGAAATACTTTTTCAAATGCAACTAAAAAAATAATTTTTATTACAGAGCATGTCAGGAAAGCCTGCGCGCTGGAAAAGTCTCCGTCAGCTGACGGAGGATTTAGGGGGCTTTTATTATCTTCCTCACCACCCTTTCTTTTTCATTACTCACGGTAACAAAATAAATTCCCTGCGGCAGGTGGCTTATATCAACCGTTGCTTTTTCCTTAAACTGTTTGGCAAGAAGTTGCTCGCCTAATGTATTGTGAAGTATAACGGTGGTGTTATTTGTTTTTGAAGAGGATTGGATGGTGAGGTGGGTGGTGGCGGGGTTGGGGAAAAGAGATAGTTGACTTTGAGGCTTTGTATTTGTATTAATTCCGGTTGGAAGAAAATAGCTGGTAATAAAATTAGGTAAGCCAAGCTGAGTATATTTTCCAGCCAGCCAAATACCGCTATCAATATAATTACACTGTATTCCCGGCAATTCAGGAGCATTAATGACACCTAAATATGAGGAAAATAAACTCACATATATTTTTCCGTCAGGTCCAAGCTGCATAGCTCCGTCTGAAAAGGTATTTGCTATAAGTTGATGAGAAGAATTAATTATTGAATCATTATTGGATGTGATATCCCATTGATGAATCTCTCCATAGGTTCCATTGAATAAGCAACAATATAAGTAATTCCCCATTGGAGAAAACTCTATTCCATAAGCACCTCCGGTTGGCAGTGACAATATTTTTTGGTTTGAAACAATTCCTGTTGATGTATTGAAATCATATAATGAACAGTTAGGTATTCCTTCTGCGAATTTAGAACCATCGGGTGAAAATTTCATATATCCCGCACCTACAAATAGAGTAGATCCTACATTACTTATCACCGGAGAAGGGGAAATGCCAGTGGAAGTAATAAGATAAGCATAGTGACTGTTACTGTTAGAAAGGCGAACCATCACCCATACATCTATTCCATTGGAATGTTTTACTGCGGTAAGTTGTTCGGAAACTGGCGACAACAGATAAATGTTTTTTAAAGTAACATCCCCCTTACCATTATTTAAGGACATATCAACAATTGAATAGCTGAACAAGGGCGAAGCCATTCCCTGCCCATTGTTGGGAGTAAAAATGTAATACAATAAATTATTTCCGGGAAACGGAACAATTAATGCTGACTGTGTAGATGAGAGTCCGCCCAAGAGCGAATTTCCATTTGGCATTTGTGTATGGCTGCTATCCCAAACACTTACTCCATCAGTATAAAACAATAGATTTCCATTTGCATCGCTTATGGAGGCACATCCTTCCAATTGAAACATCGCGCTATTAGTAAGCGCGACCGGAGAACCTGAATTAAAATCCACACCTGCACTATCTCCAAAATACCAAATATAATTTTCCTTCTGTGCAAAAACGGCATACGCAAAAACACAAACCCAAATCAAAACCCCGGCAACTATTTTTCTTTTCATCCCATTATAATATAAAACGAAAATACAACTTAATTTTAATTCATAACCCCTGACCCCCAACGGAGAATGTCATTAAGTTAAAGATTTTATATTGCCACAAAGGCGCCAAGTCACCAAGAAACACAAAGAAAACTTAGTGAAACTTTGTGTCTTAGTGTCTTAGTGGCGTACTCTTTTTTTTAACTTAATGACATTGCCCCTAAGAGGTGATGTGTAAAAAACCCATTCCACAGCCCGGAAGTCCTCAGCCACCATCCGGTAGTTCACTGTCGTGCTATGGCAGTTCTTTATCATACTATAGATATTCTCTGTCATACTATGGTAA
>JBIOHJ010000133.1:0-8237 GCA_044448905.1 Bacteroidia bacterium
ATTTTTTTGTGAAATCCAATAAAGAAGTCGCCGACAAACATGACTAAAAAGAAAATGTAGGCAATTGTTAGCATAGGAATTGATTTTTTTAATGTCGCAAAACCAAAGATAAAACCAAGGGCAAATTGCCGGGCAGCCCACATATAAATTAAGTAGTCAACGCCTTTTGCGTTAAGGTCAACTGTCTCCAAAACCGATTGGGGTGAAAAGCATATTGCTAAACTTACCATAAGTTCCATTAATGCAAAAAGTGCTGATACTATAAGTATCCATTTTGGTAATGATTTTTGTCCTTCTGTCATAATTTAAGTTTGTTTTTAAACACAGTTCTTGTTATACGCAGTGCTTCTCTCGTAAATAATTATCTTATTTTACTAACGAATCTTCTTTCATCAATTTGTAGAATTGTTCTTTTGCTTTTTGTAATTCAAGCGAATCAGATTTTGATAATGGTTACGGCTCCGGCAATTTCACATCATCTTCTTTTATTGTTTTATCTGACATCTTTGCAATTAAATTAAGTTTATCTATTTGCTTCAATAATTCAAACCACTTGTCTCCAGCATTTTTGTCTCCTACATTTAAGTATTCGTTGTTTTCAGTAATCCACACCATCAGATTTGTCTTATCAAAATAAAATTTATTGGAAAGTTTGGATGTGCTTCCTTTTATTTCAACATATAACGGCCATCGTCCGGAAAAATAATAATCCTCTTTAAAATTAATACTATCTCTTGAATACGCTTTTGTCATTTTATTAATTTCGTCATTCGTTTTATAAATTGTGAGAATTCCGTTTTGATAATAATTGCTTATCAAAACTTTTGTTTCTTGCTTTGCTTTATTAATTTTAGAATCAATTTCATCTTTCATGGTATTTCCGATTCGTACAGATTCAGAATTCCACATTTTCATTACGTCAGGATTCGATTGACAAAAAGCCAAAGAAAAACTTAAATGAACTATTAATATTGTAAAGAATATTTTATTTCTTCTCATCAGCTTCAGGTTAGCATTGCGCATAACGAAGAAGGTCTTAAAGAAGTAAAAAAAGAAGGGTTTTAATGCTCTCATGTTTATTTACGCTCCACTAAGTTATTAGTACAAAAGCTAAAGTATTCTTTTTTCTTTATATACAAATACTTGTCCAACCGCTGGCGGATTCATTTTTCATTTTCGTCATACCCAACCAATAGAGCCTGCCACTTTTCTCCGTATCTTCGCGCTCCTTAAAAAAATCAGTATATGTTATCGGTAAGTAATCTTTCGTTGCGCTATGGCAAGCGTGTGTTGTTCGAGGATGTAAATTTAAAATTCACTCCCGGCAATTGTTATGGTGTCATTGGCGCGAACGGAGCTGGCAAATCCACGTTTTTAAAAATACTATCGGGAGAAATTGATCCTGCCACAGGGCAAATTGCCATTACTCCCGGTGAACGCATGGGTGTGCTTAAGCAAAATCACTTTGAGTTTGATGCCTGCACAGTGCTTAATACCGTAATGATGGGTAACAGAAAATTATGGGATGTGATGCAGGAAAAAGATGCTTTTTACGCGAAGTCCGATTTCAGCGAGGCTGATGGTGTGAAAGCCGGTGAGCTCGAAACATTATTTGCCGAAATGGAAGGATGGAATGCCGAAAGCGATGCGGCTAATTTATTAAGCGGGCTTGGTGTGCACGAGGATTATCATCATAAGCTGATGAGCGAATTGAACGGAAAAGAGAAAGTTCGTGTGCTGCTGGCGCAGGCATTGTACGGCAATCCCGATATTTTATTGCTGGATGAGCCAACCAATGATTTGGATGTGGAAACAATAAGTTGGCTGGAAAACTTTTTAGCCGATTACGAAAATACGGTTCTTGTTGTAAGCCACGACCGTCACTTCCTCGATGCTGTTTGCACGCATGTTGCCGATATTGATTTCGGAAAGATTCAGCTTTATACGGGCAACTATACGTTCTGGTACGAATCGAGCCAACTCGCGTTGCGGCAGCGCTCCGATCAGAACAAGAAAACGGAAGACAAGCGCAAAGAGCTGCAGGAATTTGTGGAACGTTTCAGCGCAAACGCTTCCAAATCGCGGCAGGCAACAAGCCGCAAAAAGCTATTGGATAAATTAGTATTGGAAGATATCAAGCCATCGAGCCGAAAATATCCCGGTATGGTTTTCAAGCCCGATCGTGATTGCGGTGACCAGCTGTTGTCAGTGGAGAATCTCGCAAAATCATTGCCTGATGGAACATTATTGTTCAGCGATATAACTTTTTCGTTAAGCAAAGGAGATAAGGTGGCTGTATTATCCAAAGAGCATATTGCTATTACTACTTTTTTTGAAATACTAACGGGCAACGAAGCTCCCGATACCGGTGAATTTTTATGGGGAAGCACTATCACACGGTCTTATCTACCGAATGGAAATTCAGAATTTTTTAAAGGTGATGATAACCTTGTTGACTGGCTGCGCCAGTATTCTGCGGATAAAGATGAAACATACATACGCGGATTTTTAGGCAGGATGTTATTCAGTGGCGATGAAGTGTTGAAAAAATCGAATGTATTGAGTGGGGGAGAAAAAGTACGTTGCATGCTCAGCCGTATGATGCTTACCAATGCAAACTGTTTAATAATGGATGAACCCACCAATCATCTCGATCTTGAATCAATCACTGCTATCAACAATGCGCTAAAGGAATGGAAGCACATTGCGCTTTTCACTTCGCACGATCATGAGTTTGTGCAAACGGTAGCAAATCGTATAATTGAAATTACTCCTTTAGGCATTATTGACAAACGCATGAACTATGACGAATACATTGCTGATGAAAAGATAAAAGCTTTACGCGAAACGATGTACGAAGCAGTGCCTTTGTAACTTGACCAATTACTCATTTACCTCAATTACCAACATGGAGATTGGAAAATACAATACGCTTGAAGTTGTAAAATACACTCCAATCGGGTTTTATCTTAGTGATGGAAGCGAACAAATATTATTGCCCAAAAGATATGTTCCCGAAAAAGCAAAAGTTGGCGACCGGCTTAAAATTTTTGTTTATCTCGATAGCGAGAATCGCCCCATTGCAACTACGCTTAACCCCATTGCCACAGTTGATGAATTTGCATTTCTGCATGTCAAAGAAATAAATGAGCACGGTGCTTTTTTCGACTGGGGAATCGACAAAGATGTTTTTGTTCCTTACAGTGAGCAAACTGTAGAATTGCAACAGGGAAATAAATATCTTGTTTACATTTATATAGATGAACGTTCCGGAAGGATTGCGGCTTCTTTAAAATGGAACCAATTTATTGATCATGATACAAATGAATTAGAGAGTGGGGCAGAGGTGCGGTTATTAATTGCTCAGCCTACTGAGTTAGGATATAAAGCCATCATCAACAACCAATATGAAGGTTTGCTTTACACGAATGAAATATTTGAACCGTTGCATGAAGGCGATGTTAAAAAAGGATTTATTAAACAGGTTCGGGAGGATGGTAAAATTGATTTGAGTCTTCAGCAACAGGGCTACGGCCATATTGCAGATTTAAAACAATTGCTTTTGCAGGAATTAAAAAACCATGAAGGGTTTTTACCGTTGGGTGATAAAAGCTCACCCGAAGAAATTTACCGGCAGCTTAAAATTAGCAAGAAGGCATTTAAGAAAACAATTGGCGGACTTTTTAAAGAAAAATTAATCACGCTCAGCGATTTTGAAATCAGGTTATCAGCAGTTGAAAAATAATTTTCTGCTAAACTATCCTTAACCCCCATTTCTGACTTTCATTAACTCTTCCATTATCTCTGCTTCCCAGCTGTCTCTGTGTTTAATAATTTTTTAATTACAAAATCGGGGTTTAACATTCATAATTCAACATTCAGCATTCATCATTCTTCTCTGTATTCATACTCATACCTGTGCCCCGCATTATGATCGCGATTCATGCGGTTGATGTCCATGTTGTAGTTGAGCTCCGAAATTATATTGCCATGTTCATCGTATTCAAAAATATCTTTTGAAGAAAGCTGTCCGTTTTGGTCGTAAATTTCTTCTTCAATGCAATGATTCTTATCATCAAACCTGAAAAGTATTTTTCGCGGGTGAAAGTCGCGGATATCTTTTTCAATAACATTTCCTCTTTCGTCATATGCATACGTGATGCTTTCGTTTAACTTTCCTGCTTCGTTTCGCTGCACAGCGCTTACAATATTATTTTTTTCGTTGTAGGTATATTCGGTTTTGTTCAGAAAATTATCACTGCCCGAGTATTCAACCTTGGCAGCCACATTTCCTTTTTCATCATAAATGATTTCGGTTTTTTCCAGGATGTTCCCGGCAGCATCTTTTTTAGTTCTGCTTACCAAATCATTTTTTTCGTTGTATTCAATTAACTCCCTGCTTACGGAAACCGCTTCTTCATCAGTCTGGCTTATCTCTATAATGGAGCCTTTATCATTATATACATATGAAGTGGCTTCACCGGGTTCGCTGCCGTAAAATTTTTGCTCTTTAATTAACCTTCCTTTTTCATCACGCGTATTTTTCAACACTTCTTTTACATCATCCATCAGCATGTGCATCACGTGTTCCTCCAGTTTCCCTTCGTCATTGTACGAAAAAGTATTGATCTCTTCGGTTTCGCCATCATCATTTATTTTTTTTTCTTCCGTCACATTTCCTTTGTCATCATAAATTGTATGCAGCGATAAATATTCTTTTTCGTGATCGTTCGATTCACCAAACTTGAGCATGGTGTGAAGAAAGCTGTAGCGTTTAATGGATTTTATTTTCATTTTGGGTAAATGGATAATTGAGGTAACTCGCCTAAGAAACCGCACTTCTGATTTTAACCAGTTTCACTAAAAGTTCCTCAAGCAAATCGAGTTTCAGCATGTTTGCTCCGTCTGAGAGGGCTTTTGATGGGTCGGGATGGGTTTCAATAAAAATGCCGTCAACACCAACGGCAATACCAGCCTTTGCAATAGTTTCAATCATTCCGGGTAAGCCGCCTGTTACTCCCGATGACTGATTTGGTTGTTGCAAAGAATGCGTAACATCCAAAACCACGGGTACTTTGTTTTGCTGCATGATTTTTATTCCTCGGTAATCAACAACTAAATCCGAATAACCAAAAGTAGTTCCTCTTTCTGTGAGCATGATATTCTTATTTCCCGGTTCGCGGATTTTATTTACTGCAAACTGCATGGCATCAGCCGAAAGAAATTGCCCTTTTTTTACATTCACACACTTCCCGGTTTTTGCTGCGGCAACTAACAGGTCGGTTTGCCGGCAAAGGAAAGCAGGTATCTGCAGCACATCAACATGCCCGGCAGCCAAAGCAGCTTCGTTGCTTTCGTGAATATCTGTAAGGACGGGAATGCTTAATTCACTTTTAACTTTTTTCAAAATATCCAATGCTTTTTCATCTCCAATCCCTTTAAAAGAATCCGACCGCGAACGGTTTGCTTTTCGGTAAGAGGCTTTGAAAATGAAAGGGATTTCGAGCTTTTCACAAATAGCTTTTACTTTTTTTGCGACTTCAAAAACTATCTGCTCATTTTCAACAACACAAGGTCCGGCAATGAGGAAGAAGTTTTTAGAAGTGGTATGGGAAAGGTCTTTTAAATCAGGATACATAGGAAAGTTTTAAAGTTCAAAATTAATAATCAATAATTAATAAAAAATAATCAATCAACGTATAGCACCAGTCCTTTCAAATATTCTCCTTCAGGATGATAAATGCTTACAGGATGATCAGGCGCCTGGGTGAGTTGATGCAATATTCTTACATTTCGTTTTGCCTGCGCTGCCGCTGTAAAAACAATTTTGCGAAACAAAGTTTTATCAATTGCCTGTGAACAGGAAAACGTAAATAGTATACCATTATTATTGATGCGCTTGATGGCTTCGTAATTTAAATTCCTATAACCAACAGTAGCTCTATCAACAGCGCTCAGGTGCTTAGCAAATGCAGGCGGATCGAGAATAATTACATCATAATTATCCTGTGCTTTTTTTAAATAATCAAATGTGTCCAATGCAAAATATTCATGCGCTGCATTTTTAAAATTCAATTCCACATTCTGGTTTGCCCATTCCATTGCTCTTTTTGAACTGTCAACTGAATGGACTGATGTAGCCCCCGCTTGCAAAGCATACAATGAAAACCCCCCGCTGTAAGCAAACGTATTCAGCACCTTTTTATTTTTAGCGTAATGTAAAAGCAGCTTCCTGCTCTCGCGTTGGTCAATATAAAATCCTGTTTTTTGTCCTTCTTCCCAATCCACATTAAATTTAATCCCATTTTCAATCACCACATTATTTTCTTTTTCTCCAAACAAATAATTGTTCATTGATTCAATGCCCGATTGCTTTGATAATGTATCAGCGCTTTTATTGTAAATTGATTTTAGGTTTAATTCTGAAATATTCAACAAGGCATTTTTAATCATTTCAATCGAATTGAACATTCCGGCAGTGTGCAATTGAATAACGGCTGTGCTGTTGTACATGTCAACAATCAATCCGGGCAAGCCATCTCCTTCAGCATTTATTAATCGGAAAGCAGTTGTATCCGGATTATTAACCAGCCCTATATTTTTTCTCAATTCAAATGCTTTCAAAACTTTCTGATTAAAAAACACCTGGTTAATTTCTGTTTGCTCAAAAGAAAGAATCCGTGCAACAATGCTTCCATGGTGGAAATGTGCTGTGGCAAGAAATTTATTATCGTTCGAAAAAATATCTGCTATGCATCCTTCGGTTAATTCTTTATCCTGCGATTGAATGGCACCGGAAAAAAGCCACGGATGAAAATTAAGCAACGAGCGTTCTTTGCCTTTTTTTAGAATTATTTTTGGATAAGAATTTGACATTGGGTTGCAAATGTAAAAATTAGGACAGGGTAATTGGGTAATTGAGGTAATTAGGTAAATAGGCAAGTCAGCATTCAACAAATTACCATAATTACCTTAATTACCATAACTCCAATACTAAAATAACTTCCCCGGTTCAGGAAATTCACGGTGGCAGAAACCGAAAAAATCACATTTGTAGGGTTTCAGGCAATGCTCGCCAACAGCAATATCAGGGAGTATCTTGTTTTCGATAATTTCTTTTGCTGATGAAATTTTTTCTTTAACAAAATCAGCTTGCGCAATGCAATACACTTTCACAGATTGTTCAGCAAAAATTTTTGACGATTCATTTATCAAAGCATCATCAAGCTTTTGATTAAGATACATGAATGAAAAATCTTCCAGCATCAGACCTGCGTTTGTAATTACAAAATACTGGAGCGCCCCGTCTTTCATATAGGTTTCGGAAATGGAAAGAGAGCTTTTCACTTCATACGCAAACCATTTTCCCGAACGTTTTACAAGAATATCAGCAACAGCTAAAACTTTGTCAAACTGAAAAGCGGCTTCATAAATGGTTTCGTATCCTTTTGAAATTATCTCATGTGTGAGATCAACACTTTCCTGGTATTTATAAGGAGAAGACGGAGTGGCATCTATGCCTCCGGGAAAAAGTTTCTGTGCAAGCTTCCCGATGTCATGCCCCTTTCCAAACCGTATCTGCAACTCGGGTGGCAATGGATCGCGTAGCTTGTAATGATATTTATAAAGATAAAGTGACTTTACACATTGCAGGCTCCTGATATAAGAGGATTTGCTAAGAATATGCTTTTCGATAATCATTGATGTAAATGTATGGTTATTCTGGAATTTTTTTTAACTTGCGTAAAATTCATTTTATAAAATATGATAAAGAAACTTTTACTGGGAACTGGGTTTTATGTTGTTATGGCGAATAACGTTCAGGCGCAGATAAGCGGCTGCACCGATCCGCAGGCAAATAATTATAACGCTTCGGCAACTGTAAATGACGGTTCGTGCACCTACAACACAACCAATGTTACCATAACCGACAAAACAAACCTTAGCACTCCTTTGCTCGATGAAACTTCGGGAATTGAATTCCTTGCAAACAAGCTGTGGACACACAATGATTCGGGCAACAGCAACGATATTTACCGTGTTGACACTTCATCGAACACCGTTTTTCAAACCGTTCACATTAGCAACGCTACCAACGTGGATTGGGAAGATATTACATATGGCAATGATTATTTATTTGTTGGCGATTTTGGAAACAACAACGGAAACCGCCAGAATTTAAAAATTTACCGCATCCATAAAAATAATCTTTCTGATACCGCTACAACAGCCGTTGC
>JBIOHJ010000134.1:0-8199 GCA_044448905.1 Bacteroidia bacterium
ACACATACCGGCAGCCAAATCAAATTATGTAAAACTATACATCAATGGAGCCAACTGGGGAATATACCCGAATGTTCAGCAGTTGAATGGTGATTTTCTGAAAGAATGGTTTTTAAGCAATGATGGTACAAACTGGCGTGCCGACAAACCACCCGGATCGCCCGGTGGCGGTGGCGGATGGGGTGATGGCACCACTGCTTTAAATTATTTAGGACCCGATACTAATGACTATAAAGTATATTATTACCTGAAGAGTACCAACAAGACTAATCCGTGGGACGACCTGGTAAACACCTGCGATGCTTTGGAAAATACTCCGATTGCAAACCTTCCGACTGTTCTTCCGACCTTTCTTGATATAGACCGCACGTTATGGTTTCTTGCCAGCGAAGTTCTGTTCAGCGATGATGACGGCTACATTTATAAAGGCAAAATGGACTATTATGTTTATTGGGAAGCAGAGACCGGGAGAATTACACCTCAGGAATATGACGGCAACAGTGTAATGGACCCTGCGCATCAAAGTTGGAGTGCGTTTTATAACGAAACCAACGCGAATTATCCGCTCATGAACCGTCTCTTTGCAGTTCCTGAATACCGGCAGCGTTACCTTGCTCACCTTCGCACGCTGATTTCCGAATTGTACGATACCACTTCGGCTTTTGCGCTTATCAACAGCTACAAAGCGCAAATTGATACGATGGTGCTTAACGATCCTAAAAAATTATATACATACACCCAATTCAATAACGAAATTCCGGTTCTTAAAAATTTTATCAATTACCGGAAGAATTATTTATATACCAACACCGAAGTCAGCCAGCCCGAACCGGTTATTACTAATACAACATATTTTTCAAACAGTATAGCATGGAATCCGCCCGGTGATATGGAAGATGCTGTGGTAAATACCGAAGTTTCATTTGTTACCGGAGTTTTCCAGGTTAACCTGTATTACTCTACCGCATTGGTTGGAAATTTCATAAAGACAACTATGTATGATGACGGTTTGCACAATGACGGAGCAGCCGCTGACGGAATTTATGGCGCTATTATCCCGGGACAGGTTGCCGGCAGCTGGGTAAGATTTTATATTGAAGCAGCTGCAAATAATCCGGCAAAAACTGTTAAGTACGATCCGGTGGGTGCAGAGCATAATGTTTATGTATATATCGTAAGCCCGGCAATGGCTGCTGATACTTCAGTTGCAATAAACGAAATAATGGCATCCAATTCCACCACCGCTGCCGATGGCGCAGGCGAATATGATGACTGGATCGAGTTGTATAATAACGCACCCACTAATAAAGACATCAGCGGATATTATTTAACTGACAACCCGGTTAATCTTAATAAGTGGCAATTCCCTGCGGGTACTGTTATGCTTCCTAATTCTTATTTAATCATTTGGGCTGACGAAGACAGCAGCCAGGGAGCGTATCATGCAAACTTTAAATTATCCGCATCGGGCGAACAGCTAATGTTGCTCAACACCAGCGAAGAGCTTGTTGATTCGATTTCGTGGGGACAGCAGGTTACCGATATGGGATTTGCCCGTGTTCCTAACGGTACGGGGCCATTCATTATTCAGCAACCAACTTTCAGCTTTAATAACGACCTGGTAAGTGTTGAAGAAATTATTCCGGCTCAAACCTCCTTAACTATTTATCCAAACCCATCTGGAAATTTTGTAAACATCATGGTGAATGATCCGGATAAAAACAGCATTGAAATTTCAAATATCATGGGCCAAAATATTATGAGCTTCCCATATACTGAACGCTTAGTCATACAAACAAATACTTTTGCGAATGGCGTTTACCTAGTGAAATGCGGTTCAATATTTAAGAAACTTATTATAGAACATTAGTTGTAACCGATTAAAATATCAAAGCGTCCGTCAGCTGACGGACGCTTTTTTTATTTTGTTTTAAAATATTCGAAAAAAAATTTTGCATTTCCCAGTGAGCTCTTAATTAGTAATTTCGAATTCTTTAAATATTTTTTAAGAACGTGACGCCAATAATGAAATTCAGAAGACAAAAAAAAACCTCCGCATTCAACCCTCATAACAAAGTTCGCTTAGTAAGGGGTGGAAAAGATTATTTTGATACACTCGAAAAACTCATATCAAACGCTAAAAACACAATCCATTTCCAAACATACATTTTCGATAATGACGAAACGGGGTTACACATAAAAAATTTATTAGTCGATGCGTCTTTACGGGGAGTAAAGGTTGCTCTTATGGTAGATGGCTATGCCTCTGATTTGCCTGATGATTTCATAGCAGAACTTAAAACCACCGGCATCTTATTCCGAAGATTTGAACCGTGGTTCAGCAGCAATAAGTTTTACTTCGGCAGGAGGCTGCATCATAAAATTGTAGTTGCCGATGAAATATTTTCATTAGTAGGCGGAATAAATATCAGCAATCGTTATAACGACATTCAAAATATTCCGGCATGGCTGGATTTTGCAATTTTTACAGAGGGGCAGGCTTCAGTAATCCTGAATTCGGTTTGTGAAGAATTATGGGGAAAAAAATATCCTGTAAAAAAATTGCCTTATGAAGAAAAGAAAATAATTTTTAAAGAAAGAAACAACGAAGAGATGGCTCCGGTAAGAGCGAGACGTAATGACTGGGTTCGGGGGCGTAATGATATTTCACGCAGCTATAATGAAATGCTTAATAAAGCTTCCGCGAACATTACCATCATGTGCAGCTATTTTTTTCCAAGCCGTTTTTTTCGTTACCGCATGAGAGCAGCATCTAAGCGCGGAGTAAAAATTAAAGTGATTCTTGCCGGAATTTCTGATGTGAAACTTTCAAAATTTGCCGAGCGTTATTTGTATTCATGGATGCTGCAGAATAAAATTGAAATTTATGAATATCAAAAAACTGTTCTGCACGCTAAAATTGCCTCATGTGATGATGAATGGGCAACTCTTGGTTCGTATAATATAAATAATTTAAGCGCTCATGCAAGCATTGAACTCAACCTCGACATTAAAGATACCGGCTTTGTAAAAACAGTTAATCAAACCTTCAGCGATATAATTAAGAATGACTGCACGCAGATAACTTTTGAAAACTATGAGCGCAGGAAAAATGTATTTAGCCGTGTTGCTGAATGGGGAGCTTATACAATTGTTCGTTTTGTGCTTTTTATTTTTATCGACAATTTAAAAACCCGAAAAAGAAATTAACCCGTGCAATAAATTTTGCCGTATTCAAATTCATCTGTTATATTTGAAAAACTTTTCTGATTTTATGAGCTGCGTCAATGTATGAATAAGAGAATAAAAAACAATCCGCTTTCTTTTTATTTAAATCTTTTATTTCTTGCTATTTTCTTATTGTCATCGTTTTTATCATCCGCTCAACAGCAAAATATCATATTCCAGAAACTTACCATTAAAAACGGGCTGGCTCATGATAATATTAATGTTGTTTACCGCGATCGCTTTGGATTTCTTTGGATAGGAACCGGCACTGGATTGCAGCAATATGATGGCTATAACTTTATTACATACCGTACTAACAAATCGGATAGTAACTCTATTTCAAAAAATATTGTGTATTCTATTTTTGAAGACAGCAAAGGGCGGATTTGGTTTGGTACCGATGGAGGCGGGCTCAATTTATTTGACCGCGCTACTTCAAAATTTTCCCGCTTCGACAACTATATAAACAAAACGGTCGATTCCTGGGCATTAATAATATCAGAAATTACAGAAGATAAAAACGGCATTCTTTGGCTGGCCACTTTTAATGGGCTTTTTTCATTTGACCCGGATTTGAAGAAATTCAATAGGTTTATGCCGAACACAACAAAAACTGAAAGCATCAGCTCTAATTTTATACATTCAGTAAGCATGGATGATAACAATCGGCTTATCGTAACGACAAAGAATGGTATTAACATTTATGATCAAAAATCAAAAATCTTTTACAATTACATGAATAACCCGGCTGACCTTTTATTGTTTAATTCAATGTCTGTAACAAGCTACTTTCAGGAAAATGATTCTGTTTCATGGTTTGGGACACCGGATGGTAAACTTTTCAAATACAATTTTTTTAACAACACGATTACTGAAAAAACGTACTACTTTAAAATGAAATCTATTAGTGGTTATGAATGGTTTTCTTATTTTAAAGACCTTTCTGATAATTTATGGATTTCAAGTATTGGAAATGCCTTGATTAAAATTAACCTTTCATCAGAAGAAATAACAAGATTTAAAAACAATATTTTAGAAACCGGCAGCATCAGTAGCAATAATATCAATAAAATGTTTGTTGACCGTGACAGTACATTTTGGATTGGGACTACAGCGGGCTTAAACTACTTCAATTTGCAAAGACAGGTTTTTAATGTTATTAATTATAATGATGTATATGATAATAACCCTTCACTGGCATTAGCTTCCGTAAGCCGTGATCAGCACGGCAATTATTGGGCGGCTACTTTAGGTAATGGTTTATACCTTCTTGATGAAAAATATAAAGCAATTAAAAATTTTAATTTAGGTTTTAATAAAGACGCCCGGTTTGAGGGTGATCGTATCATTTCGGCTTTCAGCGATAAAAACAATTTTCTCTGGTTGGGTACACAACGGAACATAATTAAATTCAACACCACTGCTTATACTTATGAATTCCTGAATAAGCCGAATGAAAATATTGGAGGAGAGTCATCAGGTGCGGTTGGATTTGCAATGGATAATGAAGGAAAGCTCTGGATTGCACCATTCACCGGACCTGTTTTAGTCATTGACAAAAACAATATTATTCGTGAATTTGAATACAGCAGTGCCGGCCAGGGCAATTTAAAAATAAACAGGGTAAATTGCATATTCTGTGATTCAAGAAACCGAATATGGATTGGCACAAAAGAAAATGGGGTTTTTGTGTGGAATCAGAACAATCGTACAATTAAGAATTACAAATACGAGCCGGATAAAAAGTCGGGAGTACAATCAAATACAATATATGAGTTTTTTGAATCTTCAGATAAAACAATCTGGATTAGAACCACAGAAGGAGGCCTGCACAAGTTTATTGAAGAAGATGGTTCTTTCCTTTTTTATTCTGTAGCCAACGGAATTCCGGATGATGAAGTATCTACACTCATTGAAGACCAGGATAAAAATATATGGTGCACAACAAAAAACGGAATTTTCAAGTGGAACCCGGCAACCGAAATCGTACGCATATTTGATATTAATGACGGATTACCCACAAATGATTATTCATCTTTTGAAAGCATTTTAACAAATAATAATGAATTGCTGTTTATTAGTTCATATAACATTATAATTTGTAATACGAGCAACATTTCTTCTGTAGATATTGCATCGCCTGTAACTATTACTTCAATTAAAGCCAATGACAGGATGCTATTTATTCCTGACCTTGGATTAGGCAATCCGAAAATTGAATTAAATTATAAAGACAAGTATTTTAATATTGAGTTTATTGCACCTGAATTCCTGAACCCGGGCAAAATAAAATATTCGTACCAGCTCGAAGGATTGAATAGCGGCTGGATAGAATGCGGGTACAGCCACAACGCAAGTTTCTCAAATCTCGAAGGCGGTGATTATGTTTTTAAAGTTCGCTGCAGCAATGCCGAAGGAACATGGAATAAACAAATTACCAAGTTGCAAATAAAAGCAAACCCGCACTTTACCAAAACCACCTGGTTCAGAATTACCGGGACTGGAACAAGTGCATTGCTAATTCTGCTCCTCTTCCGTTTCAGGGTGCGAACACTTCGAAAACAGAAAAAACAACTCGAAAAAGCAGTTGAGCTCCGCACGCAGCAGTTTAAGGCTGAAGCGGAACGGGCAGAGCGCTCCGAAAAATATAAAGAAGAATTTTTAGCAAACATGAGTCACGAAATAAGAACTCCGATGAATGCCGTGGTTGGATTAACTAACCTGCTGTTAAAAACAGAGTTGCAGGAAAAACAAAAAAAATATTTAAACGCAATACGGGATTCTTCCGATAACCTCCTGGTTATTATAAATGATATTCTTGATTTATCAAAAATCGAAGCCGGGAAATTTGAAATTGAAAACATCCGCTTCAGCATTGCCAAAGTGGTTAATCATGTTAAGGATATTCTTAGGCACAAAGCACAGGAAAAGGGGCTGGGATTTGTTGTTGATATTTCTTCGGCAGTTCCGCAGTTTGTAACAGGAGACCCTACCCGCCTCAATCAGGTTTTATTAAACCTTACCGGGAATGCTTTAAAATTTACAGAGAGCGGAAAAATCACAATCAGGGTAATTGTAAATTCACTACATCAGCAAAAAGCAAATTTGCTATTCAGTGTAATCGACACCGGCATAGGTATTCCACACGATAAGCTGGAACACATATTTGAAAGCTTTACCCAAGCAAGCAGTGATACAAACAGGAAATACGGAGGTTCGGGTCTCGGGTTGAGCATTTCAAAAAGATTGGTGGAAATGCAGGATGGAAAAATTTATGCAGAGAGTACGCCTGGTGTGGGTTCGGTTTTCAGTTTCGAAATTGCTTACCCTGTATCTGAAGAAATAGTTATTAGCGAAAGCGGAAAATCAACTGATAAAATTAATCACATTGAATTTGACAATTTAAAGGTTTTAGTTGTTGAGGACAATTATTTTAACCAGATGGTCGTGATTGATACACTCCATTCTTTCAATTCTAAAATGCAGATTGATGTGGCTGAGAATGGAAAAACAGCAATCGAAAAAATTAAATCGAATAATTATCATGTGGTATTAATGGACATACAAATGCCCGAAATGGACGGGTACCAGGCAACTGAAATTATCAGGTCGGATGAAAATATGAGAATTAAAAATATCCCGGTCATTGCAATGACAGCAAACGCGACAACATCGGAAGTTGAACGCTGCATGAAAGCTGGTTTTAATGAATACGTTTCGAAACCGTTTAACCCTGACGAGCTTTTCGAAAAAATACTTAAAATAAAACGACCGGAATCGTTTCTTAATTAAGAATTGCTATTACAATAATTCTTCAAGAATTAATCCCGAAGCAATTTTTTCGGGGGAATGCATCCGAAGATAAAAATTCCCTATTCCGGAAATGCCTGTCATAAAAGCCGGTGTATAAATTCCATCGGGTGTACCGCATATCCACGGATAATTTTCCAGCACATTAAGCTCAATTCCTGAATCGGCAACCTGCTTTAACGCATTGTTAAACTTACCATTATTAAAATAACTTGTGTATTGCAGTAATAACTCAGCATTGCCAAAGCAGCCATGGCACAGCGAATGATTAGCCGGCTGTTTTAAAGACTCCACCACATTTTCACAGGCAGGATTCACCCATTTCAAATACGCATCATTTTTAAAAATCCGGTAGGCAGCCAGGCGTGCCATTCCGATTCCCGGTGCCCCGTAACACCATGCCGAAATCATGTGTCCTTTGTCTGAAATTTTTTTTTCCTCATTGTCATGTACATCTCTTAAATCGGGCCAGTTTTTTTTCTCTTTGTCAAAATGCTTGTCCTCGTAGTTAAATGCCTCGGCAGCAGCTCGTGCATATTTTTCATCACCTGTATATTTAAAAAGTAAAGCCAATGCATATCCGATACCCGATGTGCCATGCGAAAATCCCGTTAGCGGCAAATGATTTTGATTTTTCAGTTTCCACGAGCGTGCATTTTCAGATAAAACGGAGTTTGACAATAAATAATCGCCCAGGTCAACAGCATATTTTTTTAATGCTTTATTTTTCAGTTTTTCGCTTGCTAGCAGTAAAACCGGGATTGCCCCTGCGGCACCGCTGATAATATCAAAATGCAATTTTGAGATTTTGATTTTGAGAATTTCTCCAGCAACTATCAGGGCTTTTTTATGGAACGATGAATCGTTCATCAATTCAGCAGCATGTATTAAAACATAAAGCAACCCGCTTTTGCCATGATAAAATCCGATTGGAAAGTTGCCGGGCTTTTTTTGCGCATTTTCAAATGCATGATTGAGCGCGCCAACGGCTGTGCGTTTAAAAATATTTTCGCCAGTTTGCTTGTAAAGCTGGCTTAAGAAAAAAGCAATGCCGCTGGTACCTTCATAAAAATCATATCCCAGCGTACGGTAAAAGGTGTGTTTGGTGTGTTCGTTAACATCAAGTCCCACCCAATTGCATGCATCACCTTGCCAGAATGC
>JBIOHJ010000135.1:0-8131 GCA_044448905.1 Bacteroidia bacterium
AATGAAGATGTCGTTCACTTCGATATTATAATGAGCAAAGAGTTTTTACTTGATGATGCAGTTTTCAAGAAACTCTCAGGAGTTTATACCTCAAGTAAACTGTTGTCAGAGTTTGAAGGCTTAAACGATGATGGAAGAATTGAATTATATAAAAACGGGAATTTGCTATACCTTAAAGTCAGCGGTCAAATTGAAGAAGCATTGCATTATTCAGGAAACAACACTTTCGAAAATGGCGCAGACCTGAAAATCAAATTTGAATTATTGCAGGATGGAGGAGTGAAAATTACAGGGAATGCTCTGAGCAAAGGTAATTGGCAATCATTTGAATGTTCTAAAGTGCTGAGTTATTAATCTATATTAATACTTCACAAAAGTTAAACGGCAGCTAACATAAAGATTAAAAGAAATAAAAAAAAGAAGGGCTTCCGTCAGTGGACGGACACGTTGAGAGGTAAACATCCCGCCTGAGGCGGGACTAATAAACAGTGTTGGGTTAACGAATCCCGAATACTCGGGATGCTTCTAATCCCTATTTTTAAAAACAGCGATAATCCCAATTTCGTTATGCGTCATACATTTGATAAATATTTTATACAAACGAAAAAAAAATGAAAGCCTTTTCTTTCTTATTTCTTTTAATTTTTTCACTAAACGTTAATTCCCAAAACTTAGTAAATCGGTTTGACAGCCTCACACAAATGTATATAAATAGCAATTTTCAAGGTGTGATTTTGGTTTCAAAAGGAGATTCTGTCATTTACAATAAAGCATGGGGTTATGCTGATTTGGATGATAAAATTGTCTTGAGATCTAATACACTTTTCAAGATAGAGTCAACCGGAAAAATGTTTACCTCAACTGCGATTATGCAATTGGTAGAGACCAATAAACTGAAACTCAATAATACGGTAGAAGAAATATTGCCTGAATTGCCATTAAAAAATGCTGCCAGGATAACAATACATCATCTGTTAACACATACATCTGGTTTAGCAAGTCCCTGGGACTCGCCTGATTACAGTTTCAAAAAAGTGTATTCTCGACAGGAGTTTGAAAAAATTATTTGTAATATGCCTCTTGTATTTGACGACCCCGGGAAGGAAATGTATTACAGCAATTCAGGTTATATCATACTTAGCTGGATGGTTGAAAAAATCAGTGGCCAATTATTCGATGATTATTTATCCGCCCATTTTTTTAAACCCCAGCAAATGTTAAACATCCGGCATTTGAATGATACATTAATGCCAAAAGGAGAAGCACAGCCTTATCGCTTTGTAAGCAGTAAACGATACATTTCACAAAACGAAATAATAAGCCCAAAAGCAAACGGTGCAGGCGGGTGGGTAGCAAATGCATTCGACCTTTACCGGTTTATGCTCGGTATTGATGAAAACAAATATTTACAACCGTCAACTTTAAAAATAATGAGAACAGCCAATGGAACAAAACCATTGGACAGCACTTTTAATGGTTATGCATACGGGCTGGAAGTTTACAATAATGAACCGCTGGAAGGGGTGAGTTATTTTGGTCATAGTGGTGGTGGTGCAGGGTTCTCTATTGATGCCATACTCGAGCCACTTAGCCACACAATTATAATTTTTTGCAGCAACACATTTATCAATAGTCGTGAAGTAAGCAAAAACTACCTGAGCATTGTACTCAACAGACCTGTCTTGGAAATAAAAATCCCAAGAAATATACGCGTTTACGACATGGTGGAAGCAAAAGGCATTTCTGACTTTATCAAAAATGAGAAGAAATACTTCAAATCTCTAAACATTATTCCCGATGAAAGGCTGTTCACAGGTGTGGGTGATGCAATGGAAATGACAGAAGATTATAAAAACTTAGTTCAGTGGGCTGATTTGGGAACCCACTATTTTCCAGAAAACGGGTTTTTATTTTTGACGGAGGGCAGCAGCTATTCAAAGCTGGGAGAAAAAGCCAAAGCAATAAAATGTTTTGAAGCTGCAAAAGCGATTGCTACTAAAAACAAAGATACCCGTATGCTTGAAGAAGCTGAACGGAGAATAAAATTGATTCAATAAATATTCAAGCTTAAACATTGTGTACTCGCAGAGTCTCCTCCCATTTCGGAGGGACACTCACTCGCCCCCGTCTGACGGGTCGCCAGTGCGTTAGAGACGAGGATGAAGGTCATTGCGTTAATTAATTTGTTATCGGATATGCTTTGGCGGCAGTGCTAATTTGAAACTGAGTGCAAGAAATTAGCTTTGACAAACTAAATACGAAGTGACCTTCGCAAAATCGAATAGAATAAGTAACCTCTAAATAAATAAAAATAAAATTATGGAAACTAAAAAATCAAAAACACTGAACATTACTTTATGGATTGTACAATCCATATTAGCAGCTTTCTTTTTAATGTCGGGGATTGTGAAGTTTTCAACTTCAATTGAGGAACAAAGAGCCACTATGGAATGGCCTAAGCATGTTTCGGCTGGGGTAATTCATTTTGTTGGAATACTTGAAATAATAGGCGCGTTAGGATTATTGTTACCGTCCATTTTAAGAATACAACCAAAGTTAACACCATGGGCAGCTACAGGTTTAGCTCTTGTAATGGTAATGGCAACAGCTTTGAATCTCTCAATTGGCGAAACAAAAGCAATTGGGCTTCTCATTGTTGTGGCATTAGCGTTCTTCGTTGCGTGGGGAAGGTTCAAAAAATCACCTATACTTCCAAAATAAAAGAGAGTGTAAACCAACACACGGGTTCAGGATAAAGTAGAGTATGCGCATAACACTAAGATTAAAAGAAATAAAAAAAAGAAGGGCTTCCGATGAAAAATCGGGACAAGTTTTGAGAGGTAAACATCCCACCTGAGGCGGGACTAACAAACAGTGTTGCGTTAACGAATCCATATTGTAAACATCTGGATGCTTCTAATTCCTTCTTTTTTTTACTTCTTTCCTTGCACAAGGCTTGCTCATTCTTCCACTGGAAGAATGCCCTCTTCTTCGTTATGGGAAATTTTATGACGACACACCTCACACACAATGCTTCATTGAAAACATCATTAATAAATTAGACAATGACAAAAAGTAAATTGCTGGAAATGCACAATATCGGCATCGTTGTAGAAAACCTTGACAATGCAATATCATTTTTTAAAGAAATTGGATTAACACTTGAAGGTAGAGCTGAAATAGAAGGAGAATGGGCTGGTCGTGTAACAGGACTAGGTTCTCAATGCGTAGAAATTGCTATGATGGTTACACCTGATGGACATAGTCGTCTTGAGATTTCAAAATTTCTCACACCAACAACTATTTCCGACCATCGGACAGCACCCGTTAATTCTCTTGGGTATCTGAGAATTATGTTCAGAGTTGAAAATATTGATGAGTTGGTAACACGGCTGGTTAAAAATGGTTCTCAACTCGTTGGAGAAATAGTTCAGTATGAAAATTCGTATCGACTCTGCTACGTACGTGGAACAGAAGGACTTCTTATTGGACTTGCCGAAGAACTTGATAACAAATGAGTGCAGTATCTTACTTTTACAAAGACAAAATTCAAATCAAGAACTAAAAATTTAAAACAATAAAATAAAATCAAAATGGCAAAACAGGTATTTATCAATTTAGCAGTTAAAGACCTTCAAAAATCAATGGACTTTTATACTGCATTAGGTTTTACAAACAATCCTCAATTTTCGGACGAAACAGGAAAATGTATGGTGTGGAGCGAAAACATATTTGTAATGATAATGACACACGAAAAGTTTGCAGGTTTTGCAACCAAACCTATTGCAGACACAAAATCAAATGTAGCAGCACTATTTTCATTATCGGTAGATAGTGTTGATGAAGTAAATAGCATTTTGACAAATGGCCTTAAAGCCGGTGGAACAGAACCCAACGAAATGAGAGATTATGGTTTTATGCAGCAACGAACAATCGAAGATTTTGACGGACACACTTGGGAGATTTTCTATATGGACATTTCTAAATTTCCATCAGAACAACCAGTCGGACAATAACAACGAACCGCTAACATCGGTTTGGCAATCTGACGGGTGAAGTGCTTCTATTCATTTCACCTGACAAGTAGGAATTCTCCTGTCAGGTTTTAAATTAGCAACCTGGAAGTAACTTCGTAACCTGCCAGGAGATAAAAATTTATGACACAAAAATGTACCGTATTACTTTTGTTAACGTTTACACTAACATTCGCTTGTGCCCAGGAGGAAAACAAAAGGGTTAGCCAGCGGAAGCGGATAAGAGCTTTAATGAATGAAGAGATAGATCACTTGAAAGATGGCGTTTTGTTAGTGCGGTTACAAACAAAAGAAAATGGAATAACCGCTTTAAGGAAAATGGGCAATAATGAATTTGCGGATATAATAATGGAAAAACAGCTACAGCAGAATAAAGAAATTATATCTGCATTTAAAAATAATTTTACATTTTGTCCTGCTTATTTCTTTCTCAGCAACTACTCTGACAGTGTCTTGTCAAAACAAATTAATGGAATTGTTTTCCTCGATGATAATTTGCAACCCGACACCACTGTTAAATTGAACAATAGAAAATTTTTAACAGCGGAATTTGGAATTATTGAACAAGACCCGGCAAAATATTTTTCCGGGTATTATTATTACCAGGGCGAAAACGGGCTGGAACGAAGGAGTGCATATGATGGCGGGCCCGATTTAAGATTCGGAGCGCTAAAAATAATGAATGATAAATTAGTACAATTAAAAAGGCCGTTCCCTTATTACGTAAGAACATTTAACTCAACTCCCTTCAAAAGAAAATTTTCAAAAGTTGTACGGAAGATGAACAAAAACCTGTTCAGCTACTATTATTCATTCATCTCACAGCTCGCGGAGCCACAGTAAAGGGAGAAATAAAATTTGAAATGACTTACCAGGACTGGCAAAAATTAAAAAGAATTCAATCCGTATTGCGATAACTTTACAGGAAATGAAAATAAAAAAGGAAATGAAATTGGAACACCGTAAAGAGGAAGTTACCTCATTGCCTGATTTCCTGCTCAGGCTTGCCCGCTACGGGCTGTTTGCTGCAATGCTTATTGCTGTTTCGCTTGGAATAGGCATTTCGGGCTATCATTATCTCGGACAGCTAAGCTGGCTCGATAGCTTTCATATGTCTTGCATGATTTTAACGGGTATGGGGCCCGTTGCCGAAATGACAACTAAGGGAGCCAAGCTCTTTTCATCATTTTATGCCCTTTACAGCGGAGTCGCGTTTTTAAGCATAACAGCCGTTTTCTTTGCACCAATTATTCACCGGCTGCTGCACATCCTGCATGTTGAAAAAAAAGCGGGTGATGATTAGAGGTTGGTGCGGTTAAAAAAGAAATAAGCTTTAAGAATCTTCGTTATATTTGCTATCAATATAATTTCTAACAATTCTAAATCAAATTCTATGAAAAAATTAATCGTTCAATTCAACATTCCCGGCATGACTGCACAACAGTATGACCAATGCTGGGACGAACTGCGCAAAGCAGGGCAGACAAATCCTCCGGGACGCACATTCCATGCAGGCGGACAGCAAGGTAATAATTGGGTAGTGGTGGATGTTTGGGAGTCGATGGAAACATTCAACAAGTTTGGCGAAACCTTAATGCCGATTTTGGGCAAACTCGGTGTCAACTTTGTTCCGCCTGTAATTACGCCTGTCCATTATGAGCATGCCGGTGTAGAGGCAGTATAACTCATTGAGTAAATTTATTTCTGCTTATCGGCCCCTGAAGAGTTTAGAACTCTTCAGGGGTTTTCTATCGGGAAACAAAACAATAAGCTTAAATCAGAAAAACCGAAAGTGAGAAAGAAAATATTTAAGCTTACCGGGTACGCCTTTCTGCTCTGCATAATAATCTTTTCTCTTGTAATTTTTTTACCGCGAACGTACAACGTTCCGCAATTGCAAAAAAGAGAAAGCACAAAGTATTGGAGCTTGTCAACAGGTTCCAGAATTGGCTATACATTAGTTTCAGCAAAAGGCGAAAAAAAGCCGTACCCAATAATTTTTTTGCAGGGAGGACCGGGCGGACCAATTTATGACAGGAATATAAAAATATTGTCACCGCTTTCAGAAGACGGCTACAATGTTTACTTGTACGACCAGGTTGGCTGCGGATATTCCAACAGGTTAGAAAATATTGAAGACTATACAGCCAACCGGCACACAAAAGATTTAGAAGAAATAATAAAAAAAACCGGTGCTGAAAAGGTGATATTAATCGGGCAATCATGGGGAGCCCTTCTCGCCACCTTGTTCATCGCTGATAATCCGGAAAAAGTGGAGAAAGTTATTTTAACAGGCCCGGGTCCTGTTTATCCCGTACATGGCGAATTAACAGACATCAAAGCTCCCGACAGCTTACAATTAATAAAACCAGTTTTTACAAATGCAAACGCAAATCAAATAACACAAACTATGAGGGTAACCGCAATGATAGTTTGGGCAAAAGTATTCGGCAAAAAATTAGCATCCGACAAGGAAGCAGACGATTTTCAAACCGTTCTTAATACCTATTTAAGCAAAGCTGTTGTGTGCGATACTTCAAAAGCTCCCGAAGCAGAAGCAGGCGGAGGTTTTTATTCACAGGTTATGACTATGAAAAGTCTCAGTGAAATTAAAGACCCGCGCCCAAAGCTCAAAAACTCTAAGATTCCAATTTTAATTATGAAAGGACAGTGCGACAACCAGAAATGGGGATTCACGACTGAATATTTAGAACTTTTTCCAAATCATCAATTGACTGTCATACCCGGTGCGGGGCATTCAATTTCAGTTGAGCAACCTGAACTGTATCTGAAAGCTATTCGTGAGTTTTTGAAAAAATAAAAAATAAAAGGAGCTATAAGTTTTTTCTCGGAGACATTACCAGATGTTCTCCAAATCCTTCCCGGTGTACTTGTGATTGCGGGTATCATACACGGAGTTATCTTTAACCCTCTTTAAATGCATTTTGCTTTTAGTTGCCGCCCTGGCAAGCAGGGCGATAGGGAAGAGGAAAATATAAAAAATAAGTGAGAGCAGGATACGCGAGTTAATCCAGCCCAGCACTTCGGCAATTTTAAACCACAACCAGATAATTCCGTCACCCGCAATGGGAATGGCTAATGAAGCTACGCCTATGATTGCAGCTGCATATAAAAATCCTTTTCCTTTAAAAATAAAAAATAGAATTACCAGCCCCGTTACGATAACGAGCAGGGCTTTTATTTTTTCTATGGGTTCTATTTTTTTCATCATTTATTTTTTTATTTCCCTCTCCTTTGGAGAGGGGTTGGGGGTGAGGTTTTCTAGTCAAGAACAAACTCCTCTTTCCAGTTATCGGTGCTTTTCCATTCGGGCTGTTGTGTTTTTGTAAAAACAAAATTGCCGACAACTAAGTAATCCATTTCAGTACGCATAAAGCACCGGTATGCATCTTCGGGAGTGCAGACTATTGGTTCTCCTCTCACATTAAAGCTGGTATTGACAATAACTCCATAGCCTGTTCGTTTTTTAAAAGCGTCAATCAGCTTCCAGTAGCGCGGGTTGGTTTCTTTATGCACTGTTTGAATGCGTGCCGAGAAATCAATATGAGTAACAGCCGGGATATCCGAACGCAGGTAATATAATTTGTCTTTCAGGTTAAAACCATTAAAACCTTCGGGTAATTTTTTTCTCCTGCTTTCAACCACAGGTTGCACCAATAGCATGTAAGGAGAGTTTCCTTCCTGGTCAAAATACGTTTTAGTGTCTTCAATCATCACCGAAGGCGCAAACGGTCGGAATGATTCACGGTATTTGATTTTGAGATTTAATTTTTTTTGCATTTCAGGATTACGGGCATCGCCTATGATGCTTCGCGCACCCAGAGCACGCGGGCCAAATTCCATCCTGCCCTGCACCCATCCGATGGCTGCGCCTTCGTCAATATACTTGGCTACTTCGGTGCACAGCTCATCAACATTTTCAAAATATTTAAATGGTGCTTTGTATTTTTTTGAAATTAATTTTACATCGGCATCAGAAACTTCAGGACCGAGATAAGAACCTTCTAACTCATCGGCATTACCCGAAAGCTTTCGTTCCTGCCCGAAATAAATATAATACGCTGCCTGTGCTGCCC
>JBIOHJ010000136.1:0-8053 GCA_044448905.1 Bacteroidia bacterium
GGATAATAGCCTCCGATTAAAAGTGAGGCAATGAGCATGCAAATTATATTTTTACCGGTGAACCATGACGCATTAAATATATTTTCACAAGCCATATTTACCAATAGGAAAGTATATCCGCCTTGGAACAGCATCACTACTATCCATCCAAACAAGGGATATTTTTTTAACCTTATTCTTTTCCAGCTGTATGCTTTGGAGACTCCGATGTACACCACCATCAGCAATAACATTTTAAAGCCGATGAGCAGGCTTAAGAGCAATCCTGTAATGTCGCAGACAATGCTGGCATAATACAACTTTCGCGTTACAGGCGGAGGTTTTTTAAGTCCGCCAATGCTGCCGGTATCCTCATCCATAAAGCTGTTGTAAACGTTGCTGCCCGGATAAATAAAAAAATGAAGCACGATAAAAATTAATATAGCGTTAAAAGCATTTATGTTCGAAGACTGGCTTACAGAAAAACAAAAAACAGGCAGCAGAAAAAACGAAAATGGAATCCGGAGATGAAGCAGCGTATCCCGGTCAAACAAAATACTTTTATTACTTTTGATGGAAGACAATAGCAGTGGAATGAAATTTTAGATTGAATAAAATATAATTTGTTACCCGATGTCTTTTGTTCCGGCATTTCAAAATTAAAAAATAAAATGAGCCTCGCTGTAAAGATTCCTGCTATACAATCCATTGGCACATCGGTTCCGCCAAATAAAGTTTCACAGGATTTACATTACTCCATTTTGGAATCGGCTAATGGAATGAGCAGGGAAGATAAGCTGAGACTACGCAAAATTTACAACCGAAGCGGAATAAAATACCGGTACAGTGTATTGGATGAATTCGAAAATACCGATGAATCAAAAAACATTCTATTTCACCCTGCAAATCACCATGCACCGGTTCCTGTTTCGCAACGAATGGGATTGTTTGAGCATTATGCAGCGGAGCTGTGTGAGAAAGCCATCAAAAAATGTTTTGAAGAACTGCCTTCGCTGACACCTTCACAGATTACCCATTTAATAACATTCAGCTGTACGGGAATGTATGCTCCCGGGTTGGACATTCAATTAGTGGGGATGTTGGGATTGCCATTATACGTTGAACGTACATGTATAAATTTTATGGGGTGTTATGCGGGGATAAATGCTTTGAAAACCGCAAATCATATTTCGCGTTCTCAACCGGATGCGATAGTGCTGGTTGTTGGTGTAGAACTATGCACACTTCATTATCGCAAAAGTGAAGAGCAGGACCAGGTTGTCGCAAATTCTTTATTTGCTGATGGCGCGGCAGCCTGCATTGTTGCATCAAAAAATATTGAAAAGAAAAAAAAGTCGCCCAATCTTCTGATGCAAAATTTTTATGCTGAGTTTGATCCTTCAGGAAATAAGGAAATGGTTTGGCGTATCGGTGATTTTGGATTCGATCTGCGATTGAGCAGTTACGTTCCCGAATTAATCCGTAATAGTATTTATTCTTTAACTCAAAAGCTTTTTAACCAGGCTGATATAAGCCAGGCTGATATTGACTATTATGCATTGCATCCGGGTGGAATGAAAATTTTAGAAGCCTGCGAAGAAGCATTGCATATTTCGAAGGAGCAAAATAAAATTTCTTATGATGTGCTCCGGGATTATGGCAACATGTCGTCTGTTACCATATTATTTGTATTGGAAAAGTATATGGAAACACTTTCTGCAAAAGATGACAGGGAAAAAAAAATATTAGCGTGTGCTTTTGGACCGGGGCTTACTATGGAATCAATGATAGCCGAAATATATTGAGCTTTTAACAGAAGTATTTCATGCCTGATTTTTCCAAGCGTACTTTATTGCCTGAAAAAATGGATCAGCCCGGTGTTGCTGAAACAGAAATAGAACAGGCATTACGTGAACTGGAAAGAATCAATAAATTATTGGGAGGCTATCGTGTTATTTTTAATGCACTGGCGCAGCTCCCGGTAAATAAAAAATCTGTCACCATTATTGATCTGGGTTGCGGAGGAGGCGATATGCTGCGTGCTATTTCGAAATGGGCAAAGAAAAAGAATAAAGAAGTAAAATTAATCGGGGTTGACTGGAATCCTGTAATGACAAATTTTGCAACTGAGCAGGCAAAGGACTATTCAAATATTCATTTCATTACCATGAATGTTTTTGATGATGCGCTGATGAGCGAGAATGCAGATATTACAATGAATAGTCTTTTCTGTCATCACTTTACAAATGATGAATTGGCAGTCCTTGTAAAAAAAATGTACTCGCTCGCATCGCAGGCAGTTATTGTTAACGACCTGCACAGGCACTGGTTTGCTTATTACTCCATAAAAATCATTGCAATGTTATTTTCAAAAACATATCTTGTAAAGTATGACGGACCTTTATCAGTGGCACGCTCTCTAAACAGACAGGAGTGGGAACATGTTTTAAATTCAGCCGGAATAAAAAATTATTCCCTTCGATGGATGTGGGCATGGCGGTGGCAGCTTATTATCAGGAAATAGAAAAAAATTTTAATGAAAAATGAAAATGACTATGATGTAATTATTGCAGGAGGAGGCCTTGCGGGCCTGGTGGCTGCAACTTTATTATCACGCGCAAAAAAAAAGGTTTTGCTGATAGAAAAAAAAATCTATCCCTTCCATAAAGTATGCGGTGAATATGTCAGCAATGAAGTTTTATCATTTCTCCAATCACTCGGCTTCGATCCTTATGCATACGGTGCGTCACGAATAAATAAATTACGAATCTCTACGCCATCAGGAAGTAATATTCATTTGCCATTAGAACCCGGTGGGTTCGGATTGAGCCGTAATGTGATGGATAACGCTTTATTTGAAATTGCTAAAAAATCGGGTACAGATATGCTTACTTCAACGCGCGTAACCGACATATTATTTTCTAAAAATCAATTTAAGGTTGTTACTAATACCGGTGAAAATCTTTTTTCGAAACTGGTAATCGGAAGCTACGGAAAGCGCGACCTGCTTGACAAAAAATTAAGACGCAGGTTCATTCAGTCACGTACAAAATATCTTGGTGTAAAGTATCATGTAAAAATAAATTACCCTGTTGATGAAATTGGATTGGATAATTTTGAAAACGGTTACTGCGGCATTGTGAAAATTGAAGAGGATAAATTTAATCTTTGTTATTTATACAAGAATAACAAACAAAAAGTATTTAAAAGCATAAAAGAACTGGAAGAAAAAGTTCTGTTTAAGAATCCTGTTCTCAAAACTATTTTTTCAAATTCACAATTTCTTTTTGAAGAACCTGAGGTGATTAATGAAATTTCGTTTGCTTCAAAAAACACAGTCCAAAATCATATTCTAATGTGCGGTGACAGCGCGGGGCTCATTACTCCGCTGTGTGGTAACGGAATGTCAATGGCAATCCAGGCAGCAAAATTACTTTCCGGGTTAATTCTTGATTCCGCTATTCTTGAGCACGTTGAAATTCCGCTTGAGCAAATGAATGCGTTAGAAAAAAAATATGAACTTGCCTGGAAAAAACAATTCCACTCGCGATTATCATGGGGGAGAAAAATTCAGCATATTTTCGGAAACCCGGTGCTCACAGGCATCAGCATTAAAAGTATTCATGCTTTTCCGAAAATTGAACAATGGCTGATCAGCAAAACACACGGGTAATTATTTAAGGAATTCGGGAGGGCAGGATCGGTCAAAGAATTCGTAGTTCTTTTTAATGAACTCTTTTTCGTTTTCGGGAACATCATCTTCGGAGGCATAAATAGCATCAACAGGGCATTCAGGCAAACAGGCGCCACATACAATGCATACATCAGGATCAATGTACAATTGCATATTTTTTAAACCATCTTCTTTTTCTTTAAGACCTTTCACTTCAGTTCCTGAACCGGTTGTACTGACGGGTCCGTGTATACAATCAACCGGACAAACTGCGACACATGCAGTATCGCAAACACTAACGCACGGGCTTGAAATGATGTACGACATAGTAAAAAGTTATTTAAGCATAATTGAAATATAAAATTACTAAAAACAATTAAATGATAAACCCGGCTAAAGAATACCCGGGGCACAACCCGGCAGATGATAAAACATTTAAAAATTATTTGAATTTCTTTTCTCAAAGGGAGCTGCGCGACTTAACAGGTGAAAGAATAAAAAGGTCAAGAGAAAAAAGACGTTCGTGCCTGCGGATATAAATTTTTTCACTTCATTTGTTTTTTCAAATTAAGTGATGAAGAGCACGTGCAAAATATTTTATTACTTGTTTCTGCCGGCTTTGGTTTTGAATTCCTGTTCGACAAAATTTGATGGAAAAAATGGTGAGCGAATCGTGTATTTTGAGAGGACAAAAAAAATTTCGCAGTCAATTGAATATAAAAATGGTAAAAAAAATGGCTGGTGGCTGGAGTTTTATGAAAATGGAAATCCTAAAGTAAAAAGCAAGTATTTGAATGATACTTTACAAGACAGCTCATTCTATTATCATAAAAACGGGAAGTTTTCAAACATACAAACTTTTAAAAATGGAAAGAAAGAAGGCTGCTGGAAGAAATTTAATGAAAAGGGAATGCTTTACAGTGAAATTAATTTTAAGAATAATGCCATGGAAGGGGTGCGAACGACATATACTTATAATTCAGGAAGGGTGCTGGAACGCTTAAATTATAAAAATGGAATGATGGACGGGAAACAGGAATATTTTTATAACAGTGGCAATCCAAAAAGCGTTTGTTATTATTCTTCTGATTACCCTTGTGCGGGGCTGGAAGAGTGGACTGAATCGGGAAAAAAAATAAATAACGATTTCAGAATATCTGTCGAGGAACAGAACAGGGTGATAATGGAAAACAAATTGAAATTCATTATACGCCTTGAAAATCCGAAAACGGATGATAAGGTTTCAGAGATTTTTGGCAACGAAATGAATTCATGTTTTTCACCAGGCATTTCATATAAACGTTCAGGAGATCATTTCGAAACTGAGTTTTATGTTTACAAGCAGGGGTATGTTATGAAAAAAATTAAAATTGCCACTTTCAGAAAAACATCGATGGGGAATGTAATGGTAAAGACGGCAACTTTTAATGTTTCAGCAACTAATTTTTAAACTCAATACTGTGTGAGCATTTGTTTTAATCCAAAACTTCCGGGGGTGTATATCAAGCCTGATTTAACAAATTGTTTTGACTTGGCATAGTTTCCTTTTTTAAAATAAACTCCTGCCGCAGTCATATACGCTTTCTCAACATAAGTTTCATTAATAGCTAAGCTTTTTTGCCTTTCATACAGCTCTTCAAATTCTTTTATGTAATTATCTCCTTTAGAAAGATTATTGACAGAATAATTCCTGAACGATAGTTCGAGCATGCAGTTCGCTTTAATGGCGTTGAATTGTTCATTATCGTCTAAAAAATTAAACTTCCTGTTATAGTTGTTAATCAAATTCATAACCGCTACGGCATCATTGCTTTTTTCTATTATACGGGCGAAATAACCTAAAATGATTGTCTGAAGGTTGGCATTATTCCTGTTTATTGCATATGCTGCCTGCAAATGATTTAATTCATACACAGTATCCTTCAAATTTAAAAATCCGAGGCGCGCTAATTCAAAGTGGTAGTCAAAACCAATACTGTTTTTAAGCGCTGTATCGGTGAGCGCAGTGGAAATTAAAAAATAAGAGCTGTCAAATTTTGCATAATCAGAATTGCTTATGAGCTGTGTCTGGATAATTCTTAAAAATTCGCTCCTGATCCCCTCGTCACTTATTTCATCATCTTTTAAATTCTTATACTGACACAGCGTTACCAGATTGTAAACCTGGTCCATATTGTTGTAATTATTGTTTCCTACCTGGAGAAGAAGAACCATCTTGAGCATGTATTTATTGCGCTCAGAAGGATATAAATAATAGGCTTTCTTCAATTCATCAACAGCGGAAGCGTAATTCTTCTTATCAAGATTGTAGATACCATAATTGGAATATTGCAATCCGGCAAGCTGCATCAATGAAATATTTTCTGATGAAAAATAATATTTGTTGAAAAGTTCTGTAGTTTTTGAAGTATCCATTTCTTCCTGTGAAATCAATTTTGACTTATACAGGTTTTTAATATAGTTCTCTGCAAATTCATCGCTGAACTGGTAGTAGCCTTTTTCGGGAGAAGTGGTTTCAATAAGCACTTTTCCTGTACTGGGGTATGCTTCAAGATATACATGCTGAGGTGTTTCTTTTACCTGGTACGGGATGTCGAGCTTTGAAAAAATTATACCGTAAAGCGCAGAGGCAGATACACAATTGTATTCTCCCTTATTGAAAATATCACAAAAGCTGTTTTCGAACTTGTAAATTTTAAAAAATGTTTTATGGACAAAATCGTAAGTGATTTTTACTCTTTTCGATTCTGATTTGTTTTCAACCATGCCGCGTAATGAATTGACGCAATTATTTATTTTCTGATGAGCAGCGGTCGCATCGAAAGTGGTTTCTTTAAGGTAAGGCGTAAGAAAAATATCCGTTATATCCGATGATTTAGCAGAAGCACCCCGTGCGATTGCAGCTTTTTCAAATTCACTTTTAAAAATCAAATCATTAAATTTTATAAGAGAATCAGGTGAGGCAGCATGCACACCGGATGAAATAAAAATCACTAAGAGAGAGATTAAAGTTTTTAACTTCATGAAAAAATTTTGTGTAAAATTAACAGAATAATGACAATCACGAAAAATCAATTGTGAGATATAAAGGGTTTTTATTTCTTTGATTTCTGCAGTGTCTCGCAGAAAGGCGAAGACACCTACAGGTACAGAAGTAAAAGTGAATTACAGGTGCTCTGCGGCTGAACAAGTGAATATCGCGCCTGAAGTCAGCATGTTGGCACTATACTTTTATAACCTGACAGACGGTTATTCTCCTGTCAGGCTTAAACTCTTATTTTGAAAAAGGCATGTGCCGATCCATAAAAGAAGTAGCCGTATTGTTCCAATCATTAATCAGTTTATTGCGGGTATCATTCAGTTCCTTGTTCACTTTATTGTAATTGTTTACCGCAATATTAAATTCATTTACGGCTTTATTAAAATTATCTGTATCGGTTTTTGTCCGTTGCGCCTGCGGTTTTGAATCAATCGCTTTTTTCATTTTTTCCAACTGCTCATTCTTCAAAATAAAATCCGTTAATACCGGAACTTTCTCCTTACTCTCCTTTTGACAAAATTGCAGCATCTTTTTGCACGATACATTCAATGAGGCATCTCCCATGAAGCTTTTCATGGTATCGAGCCGGGAAAGTCCCTCTGAAGAAATCTTTTCAAGCGAATTTTTATTTTGTTCAATTGAATTAATATTTTTTTCTTCGATTGAAGTTACCAGGTAGGCTTCCTGTTTGTAGCTTTTAAAAAATACCAGGTAAATTATATGATAATAATTGTTCACCTTTCCCACTTTCTCAGCCTTCTGCGATAGTTCTGATTTTGTTTCAAGCAATGTTACATTATGATTAGCAGCAAATTGTTTTTCTGCAATATCAAGTCTTACTGCTGCTTCCTCGAGCTTTTCATTCGCCTTATCCTGTGCCAGCAGGTAAGCTTCCATATTATCATATGATTGTTCAGCAATTTCTTCCATGTCCACAATTTTACCATAATCTTCTTTTAGTATAATGTTACATAAATTAAGATATTCAAGCGATGCATCCCTGTAACTCGCATCGGTTTTTTCAAATGGCTGCAGGTTTTTCACTTTTGCCTTGGCTGAATTAAGAGAACCGAATAATTCGCTTCTTCTTTTTTCGACTTTGCGTGCACTTTTTCCATGAGAAACAGCACTGGTATAATCCAGAAATTCCTTGGTAACGCTCCGGTGTGCTTCCCCGATTTTATTCATATATTCAACCGGGTTTGATTTCTGGCACAAAGCCACGGGTATATCAATGAGTATAAATAATACTACGGTCAGTAAACAATTTTTCATAATTTTGGGTTTAAGAAAGATTTAAGTAATTTTATTGTTTAACCATTTTTATATAATCGGTAATAATATTAAATGATTCGGATATA
>JBIOHJ010000137.1:0-7987 GCA_044448905.1 Bacteroidia bacterium
ACATATTTTTGATTATGTCGAATGTATTTTGAATAGGATCGTCCTGCATGATTTAAAGAATAAATGAGAATAAAGTTTTTCCATTGCCATGATCATAAGCCGTTCCTTCTTCAGTGAGCGCTTCGCGCAACTTATGCCTTGCACGGTGAATGCGTACACGGGTAGCGCCTTCTGTAGTGTGTTGCATTTCGGCAATTTCACGCATGCTGAATCCGTTTATTTCAAAAAGAATAACCGCTTCTTTTTCTGCCAGCTGCAGCTTGTTTAATGCTTTATACAGGTATTGAATGTCGAGCACCATGTCAGGGCTTGTAACACGGCTTTCGATATTTTTTAACTGCGTTTCGCTGATTTTACCATCAAACTTCTTTCTCCGCAGGCGGCTTCTCACTATGTTATTGGCTACCGATATCATAAAAGGAAGCAGTTTTTCCCTGTCACGAATTGAGTGAAAGCTTTTCATAGTAGCAAGAACCGAATCCTGTACAAGGTCATCCGTTTCAATAATACCAAAAGCATGGCTGCTGCAGTAACGCACAAAGGCAGTATGCACCGGCTTATAGTACCGTAAGAATTCCTCGTGCGGGTTACTGTTCATAGCCTGTTTTCAAACGTATAGATACATGAACCAAAAAAAAGTTACTGGAAGGTATAAACTTTTTCGTGTCATTTTTCTATCGCAGTCTGTGTAATTCCTCTTCCCTGAAAGTTTCTAATGAAAAAGGGAGCCGGCAGGATAAATTGTAATGCTTTAATAAAAACCAAACCGGTTAATCTCCTCCGCCAATTCTTTTCTGTTCCGATTCGCTTCCGGTAGTTCGCTGGCGAATGTTTTTCATTTGTTTGTTTCCAAAACGGTATGTAAATGAAATGCGAAATTGCTGGCTTTCCCAATTTCCGTTAGCGCGGCTAACAATGCCCGCGTACGTGTTGTAGGCGTTCCATGGGGCGGTATGTAAAATGTCGGTATAGGAAATTTTAAGTGTGGCCTGCTCATCCATTAATTTTTTTTGCAAGCCCAAATCAAGAGAACCCTGCGCATCGGTTTTATAAGAGCCTCCCCATATACCCCCTGAATTATACCATCCCGAAACTTCGAATGTAAAACCATATGGAAGCTTAAATGTATTTTGCGCATACAGGTTAAAAAGTACAAAAGAAGTATGGATGGTTTTGTTGTTGCCAAAATCGGCATCATAAGCCTGGTTGTAAATACCTGCGTTGAAATAAATGCTGTACCATTTCACGGGCTGACGTGAAACATTCAGGTCTAAGCTCAGCACATCTTCGGTGGCAAGGTTACGTGAAGTAAGCACACTCTTTCCACCGGGTAAAGTATCCGTAATCTTCGCGAAAAAATCGGTTGTGTGGCTGTAACCCAGGCTGGTAGTGGTGGTATATTTGTAGGTATGTGATAATTCAATTTTATTGGAATATTGCGGATTTAAAAATGGATTGCCCTTACTATAGCTCAATTCGTCAAGCTTATACTCAAAAGGATTCAGTTCCTGGTAATTTGGACGGTCAATACGTGAGCTGTAAACCAAAGCAAGCGAATGATTTTTATTCGCGTTTAAAGTTACACCTGCACTTGGAAAAAAGTCGGTATAATTCCTTTTGACATTTTTATCATCAGCAGTTGTGACGCTTGTCAAATCGCCTTCACTCACTGTGTTTTCCATACGTACACCAGCCTGAAAATCGAATTTTTTAACCGTACGCTGGTAATTGAGATATAGTGCATTTACATTTTCGGTGTACTCAAAATGGTTGCTACGGGTGTTGTCAATATTTTCAATGCTGTCAACGATATTGTAAAAATCAAATGTGTTATCAGTTTTTACAAACGATGTTTTAAAACCTGCACCAATTTTTCCCTTCAAAAAGTTTTGGGAATAATCGGACTTAAGCGTGTAAATATTGATGCGGGTATGCGTAATAGAACGAAAATAACTTGATGTAAGAGGGGTTTCAAAATCGGGTAATGTATACTCGTTAGGTATATAGCTGTTGCGGTTGCCATCATAATAACCAAAATCAAAGTCGGTGATAAGATCATGTCCGAGCGTATCAATAAAATGATGGTTAAGATTTAAATTGAAATTATTTACGAGATTAGTAAATGTTTGATCCGATTTAAGAATGCTGTCAGCTTCATGAGTGGAAAAGTCAGAGATGATATTCCGGTTTGTCTGGTTACCTTCTATATTGGTATAATTGCCGTTAGCCATTATTCCAAAACTGTTTTTTTTGTTTAATGTATAATCAGCGCCCGCTTTATAATTCTGGCTTAATCCGCTGCGTTTTGATATGGATGACTGGTTGAAAATATAAGGATTTTGTTCACGGTAAAGGTAAAATTCATTGCCGCGTTCGCCCCAGTTGTTGCTATAGTTGCCGTAAATATTAAATTTTGTTGAACGATTGTTTAATGACAAAGCCGTGTTATACTTTGAATAGGTGCCCCTTGCATAACCGAAAGTGACAGAACCATTAGTGCCATAGTTTTTATTTTTCGTGAGCTTAATGTTGATAATTCCTGCTGTACCTTCTGCATCATATTTTGAAGAGGGATTAGAAATGAGCTCGATGGATTCTACATCTGTGCTCTGTATGGTTTTAAGATACTCTCCCAATTCTGTTTCCGATAAGTGCGTAGGTCTTCCGTCAATCTGCACCATCACTCCTCCCCTGCCCTTAAGTAAAATATTGTCGTTGTTGTCCACCACAACGCCTGGTGCTTTCTGAAGCAGCTCATAAGCAGTACTGCCGGTAGAGTTAATGCTGTTCTCGACATTAAATACGATTTTGTCAGCCTTCATTTCCACCAACGGCTTTATGGCACTGACCTCTGCCTGCTTCAGTGTAACAGATAATGCTGCCATTTTAATTTCCGGCAGCTCTTTTGTACCGGTAGCTTCAAATGGAAATACATTACTGACATATGGCGTAAATCCAAGCAAGCTTGCTTTAAGAAAATAATTTCCTGCCTTTACATTTTCGAAGCCGAACATTCCTTTGGCATCAGCCACATTGACCTTTGCAAGCGATGAATCTTTTGCATTCCTAAGCTCGGCAACTGCACCGGTAAGAGGTTCGTTACTTCCATCAGTAATTTTTCCTGAAAGGGCTACGCTTTGGCTGAACGCATATGCAGAGAACAACAGGCATCCAAAGAGTAAAATATATTTACAGAGAGAAAAGGATGAAGGCATTTGAATGGGTTTTCTGCGAAAATAAAAAACAATTTTCCCGGCTTTCCTTAAATAAATGTTAAATCACCCGTTCATGTAATGGCAGTTGCAAAAGATCATTAAAAGAAGTCGCATGTTTCGCGTACTCAATCAAAATTTTTAACACCGGCAACACTTTACAATTTACCTAACAGCGAAACTACTTTTTGTGCAATAAAGTCACGCACGTTACGGAAATCACCTTTATTCATATTGCGCGGGTCGGGGATGTTCCATTCTTCGCGATGGTGTCCTATTATAAAAGGACACTCGTCACCGCAGCCCATGGTAATAACATAGTCATAAATTACATCAGGAATTTCTGTGAGCGATTTTGATTTATGAGCGGAAAGATCATAGCCAAGTTCTTTCATTGCGGCAATTGCCTTCAGGTTTATAACACCCGAAGGCTTGCTTCCGGCACTGTATGCATTTACTTTTTCTTTTCCGTGCATAATGGCAAACGCCTGCGCCAACTGGCTGCGGCTTGAGTTTTCAATGCAAACAAAAAGGATGTTTTTTTTCATTAACAACATGCAGCGTTTTCTTTTTCAACACTGGTGCAGCAGGCTGTTGCCTCACTCATCTCATAATGCGGATCGTTAAATTCGGCATCGGCATGAAAGTAATAAACTTCCCATTGCACACCATCAGGGTCGTTTACCCAAAACTTATCCTGCTTTGCGTAACAGCAATTGGTGCCAACTTCTTCTTTCGCAACTATTTTTTTCATACGCACTTCCCATAATCGTTTGTTCAGCTCTTCAACCGTTTCGACCTGGAAACCGAGATGACCAAAATTTTGTTGAACCCGTTCTTTATTCTCAACAAATGAAATGATAAGCGAAGGGTTTCCCAGAACGAACTTGGCGTATTTTGGTTTTACTTTAGTCGGTTCTGTTCCGAAAAACTGTGAATAAAAGTCAACTGACTTTTCAATGTTGCTTACATACAGGCTTACGTGCATGCGCGGAAATGGATTTGTGTTCATTGTTTCTATTTTTTATTTGTTTTTATTCTTAATTACATTATTTACCTCAATTAACTATTTACTGAATCACGAATTCAACAACACTTCGGGTTCTTCTCATTTGTCTTGCTAAAAAACTCATTAAACGTTTTTTCAAATCGTTCGAAAGTTTTCCAGTTAATGCAGTAGCACGAAGTAACCCCTTCAACAGATCCGTCAATCAGCCCTGCTTTTAATAGTTCCTTCAGGTGCTGCGATACGGTTGACTGTGCCAGCGGCAGCACTTCAACTATTTCACCGCAGATGCACGTTTCGCGTTTTGCAATTTCTTTAAGGATGGAAACCCGTGCCGGGTGGCTGATGGCTTTTGCGAAATCTGCCAGCTCGTTTTCTTTTTTGTTGAATTCGTCTTTCTTATGTATTGCCATATATTAATTGTATATCGCAAATATACGATATAATAAAAATGCAAAGCAACGCTTCAATAAAATTTTATGATGATGAAAAACAGGTTGTTGGAAAAAAAGGAATTGCAGAACCCTTAATTAATCTGTAATCACCAGCTTTTGAAATGAAATAGCGCCATCAATAGTCAGTTGAATGGTATATACTCCCGAGGCAAGCCTGTATGATTTGATGTTAAAGGTTTTCACAGTTTGCCCGGCAGAAATTTTTTCATCAAAAAGAACGGTCACCTTCTCCCCTGTTGCATTATAAATAATTCCTTCAACTTTAGCTGTCTTTTTTAATGAAAGCATAATGGCAAAATTACCCATTGAAGGATTCGGGAACACTGCAAATAATTCAAGAGGAGAATTAATTTCAGCAACCGATAACGGGGTTCTTATGCTATCGCGATAAACAATGCTTGTTACGGTTTCAGTTCCTAAAGTAATGGTAGTGTTAATCTGCAGCAAAGGAATTCCCTGCGCTGTACCAAGCCATTTATATTCATTAGCAACCGGGCGATCGGCACCAAATCCAAAACCTAGCGAATCCACATAAACACTGTCATGCACATTGAGTGTTGATTTTACTTTAAGCACATTAAAGCTTCCATAAGGAGTAATTAATGTTCCCCAACCTTCGCAATTATTCACACGATGCTGGGCAAAGCCATAATACCCCAACCCGGGTATGCTCAGCGAAAAATCACTGTCAGATGAATCAGTGTCGTTATAGTTAAGCGGGAAATTATAAATAAAATCCTTGTTGTTATAAGGTGCCGGAGTGGCAAAGCCGTTAATGTTGGCTCCAAACCCAACCTGCTTGTACGAAGCCGATGAGCTATAATAAAAGCTATAAATATCTGTGATGGTTAGTCCCGGAACCGGAGGAATTGGAAATGTGCCACGTGCCGCAAGGTTTGCACGATTCGGATTAAAAGAAACATTTGCAAAAATTAACTGGTAAGTCGGATCGGTTTGAGAAATACTAAGGAATGTATCAACTGTTTGTGAAGTCCATTGCAGGGTTGAAAAATCCCAGGTGTAATTAGCACCTGTAGGAATCGGGTCAACAGCAGCCGTTATCTGGCCAATGCTTACGCGGATTGTATCACCTGCATTGGGCATGTCATTATCGGTGATAGTAATTTGTGCATTTAACTGAAAGAAAGAGGAAAATAAAATAATAAGAGTATATATTTTTTTCATAAATATTTTTTTCAAATTTAGAGAAATAAAGTCAGCGAGTCAAATAAAAAAGCGAGAGGGTAGTACTCACTTCTCCTCGTAATTTTTAGGATTCAGTGCATTCAAATTCCAACCTTTCAGGAAAGCAATTACTTTTTCGGCATCATAGCTTTCTTTTCCATCTTCCAAAAACCAGGAACTTTGTGTATGCAGTCTTTCTGCGTTAGCATTTACAATAACAAATACAGGGAAACCAAAACGCTGAGGGTAATTAAGTGTTTCTAAAAACGGAAGGTTTTTATTTTCCTTGCTGTAATTGATATGGAGCACAACATAATCTGCTTTCAGCAGCGAATCAACCTGTTTATTGCTTTTGCAAAATTTATCGAAGCGCAAACACCATTTGCACCAGTTACCTCCTATGTGCAGCAGGACTTGCCTGCCTTCCATATTGGCTTTCATCAGAGCTGCAGCATATTCATTTACCACATCCGCTTTCGGATTGTAAAGTTTTACTGTGTCGCTTTGCGCTTTAACCTCAACATGCTTAATAATAACGATAGTCAATGCAAAAAATATCCATTTTATTTTATTCATAAATTTTTATAAGTTCAAAGTTCATTCAAATTTCTCTTACAACAATTCTAAGCCCATCCACTTCAGTAATTAACACTTCTTTATCCTTTTCAATAAAACCTGTTTCGGCATTTGCGCTGTAAACATTGCCGCTGATAATTATTTTTCCTGAAGGGCGCAGCGAAGTCAGGCTCACGGCTTTTTGTCCCGATTGAACAAATGAAGGTAAATCCGATGAAACATACCCCTCTCCTGCATTCATTGTACCCTGCAATACCAGTTTATTAAAACGCCTGGTCTTCAGAAGCCCTTTTCCTAAAACAAAAAATAAAACGAGCGAACCAACCATCGAAGCAAGAACCATTGCCAGCGAAGTCATAATGCGTTGCCGGGATGTAAAAGTAAAATCAAATCCATCGTTACTTACCATGCTGAAAGTAAATCCGGCAATCACGCAAATAATTCCTGTAATGCCCGGCACACCAAACCCGGGAATAAACAAAAGTTCAATCGCAATTAGAATAAAGCCAACTACTACTAAAAGTATTTCCCAATTTTCAGCAAGTCCTTGTAAATACAAGGGGGCGAAATATAAAACAGCAGCGGCAATGGCTGCAAAAAGCGGGAGGCCAATACCCGGAGACTGCAATTCATAATAAATTCCTCCCATTATTATCAAAATAAGAACTCCGCTGATAGCGGGGCTCATAAGCCAGCCTGTGATTTTTTCAATTAGGGAAGGTACATGAATAATTATTTTGTGATTGGCAATACTTTCTTTTTCTAAAACTTCAGCAACAGATTCTGCCTGCCCGTTACAAAAATTATTTTTAATGGCTTCGCTTGCGGTGAATGTAAGCACCTTTCCGGAGTCATTAACTCCCGGAATATACGTACGGGGATCAACCATGGCTTCGGCAATTTTTGGATCGCGCCCGCGTTTTTCGGCAGTTGCGCGCATCATGCTACGCATGTACGATTGGTATTTATCAGGCAGTGCTTTGGCTTCCATATCCACCACCGTTGCAGCACCAATGCTTGCACCGCTGCGCATATAAATTTTATTACATGCAATTGAAATTAGCGCACCGGCTGAAGCAGCGTTGTTATCAATAAAAACAATGCTTGTAATGGGGCAATTTAAAATTTTTGTACGAATTGAATCCGCAGCATCGAGCAAACCGCCATACGTGTTCATGTGAATCAAAATATAATCGGCTTTCAATTCAACAGCTTTATCAATGGCATTGCTTACAAACCGGGCAGTACCGGGCATTATTTCGGTATTAATATCAAACTGAAAAATAACTTTAGTTGAATCGGATGCCTTAATTACAAGACACAATAAAGTGCAAAAGCTAATCGTTAAATAATAAATCTTTTTTCTCAGAGCGAACAGGTAAGCCATTTCAATATTTTAAATTGTAAATCGCAAATTTTAAATCTTGTTTCATGTTAATTTCTTTGTTAATAATCACAAATCAATATGAATAAGCAGCTAAAGTAATAACCGTTAATATTGTGTAAAAATACGACATACTACATAATGAGAATTATTAAATTCAGTTTTTTCT
>JBIOHJ010000138.1:0-7959 GCA_044448905.1 Bacteroidia bacterium
CCGTTCGGCAAAAGGTGTGCTTGCCGCTACATTTATTTATGCATTCATTGCAGTTTACTTTAAAGCATTTTAATTATAGCTGCAAAACTGTAGATAATGAGATATTACATCATAGCCGGAGAAGCATCAGGCGATCTTCATGCATCTAACCTGATAAAGCAAATTAAATTGCTTGACAGAAATGCAGAGTTTCGCGGCTGGGGTGGCGACCTCATGCAGGCGCAGGGAACTGAAATTGTTAAGCACTATCGTGATTTAGCTTTTATGGGATTTGTTGAAGTAGCAGCCAACCTGCGAACTATTTTTAAAAATATTGAATGGTGTAAGAATGATATAGTCAAGTATAAACCTGATGCTGTAATTCTTGTTGATTATCCGGGATTCAATTTACGCATTGCAAAATTTTCACATGAAGCTGGTTATAAAATATTTTATTACATCTCTCCACAAGTGTGGGCATGGAAATCGTCACGTGTGCAGGCAATTAAAAAAAATGTTGATCGAATGTTTGTGATTCTTCCTTTTGAAAAGGATTTTTATAAAGATTTTGACTACGATGTTTCGTTTATCGGGCATCCGTTGCTGGATGTGATTGAAGAAAAAAAATCGGAAACTGATTTTAGAAAAAAATGGTTAGAAAAAAATAGTCTTCCGGATAAGCCGGTGGTTGCATTAATTCCGGGTAGCCGTGAGCAGGAAATTTTAACAATGCTTCCTGTTATGTTAAGTGTGGTTAATAAGTTCAGCGAATTTCAATTCGTAATTGCGGGTGCTCCCGGTGTGCAACAACGAATTTACGATCAGGTAATCAAAAAACATTTTTCTGAAACCCATCGGGCAGGGGAGACGCTTGTAAAAGTTGTTTATCACCAGACGTATGATCTTCTTAAAACTACGGAAGCCGCATTGGTTACATCCGGAACAGCTACATTGGAAACTGCATTGTTTGAGGTGCCCGAGGTAGTTTGCTATAAAGGGAATTTTATTTCTTATCACATTGCAAAGAAGCTGATTAAAGTAAAATACATTTCGTTGGTAAACCTAATTATGGATAAGCCGGCTGTGAAGGAATTAATACAAAGTGATTTGACAACTGAAAATTTGATAACTGAATTGAAAAGACTTTTATCAGATAAAAACTACAGAACGCAAATGCAATCTGATTTTTCTGAGCTTAAAAATAAACTCGGAGGTAAAGGTGCTTCAGAAAGGGCTGCAAAGGAAATTGTTGGATTAATGAATAAATGAAATCGAAGGTTAAGATAAATTATTCAAACTTTTTCAACTCCAAATCCTTCCCGTCAAACACGGCATATGTAAAATATCTTATCCAGTCACCTAGGTTTACGTAGCGGCTGTTTTCACCAACTTTTACATCAAGCGCTAAATGGCGGTGACCGAAAATAAAATAATCAAAATGCTCTTTCTTTAAAATTTCCTTTGCAAAAACTACGAGGTATTCCTTATCATCACCTAAATACTTTTCATCATAAGTATCGGTTGAAATACGGCTTTTACGGCTCCAGTATTTAGCCATTCCTATTCCCAGGTTAGGATGAAGCCGGGCAAACAACCACTGGCAAAATTTATTGGCAAAAACTTTTTTAATGAATTTATATCCATGATCGCCCGGACCTAATGCGTCACCATGTCCGATAAAAAATCTTTTACCGTTAATTTCCCGCTGCACAGGTTTGCAATAAAGAGTCATTCCTATTTCTTCTGGCAGGTAATCAAATACCCACATGTCATGGTTACCGGTAAAATAGTGGAGCTTTATTCCTTCATCAGCCAGCTCAGCTAATTTGCCCTGTAAACGGATAAACCCTTTTGGAATGGCATGTTTGTATTCGAACCAGAAATCAAACACATCTCCCAAGATATAAATCTCAGCCGCATCTTTCCGTACCGTTTCCAGCCAGCGAACAATTTTTTTTTCCCGCCCCAGGCTTTTTTCATAACAAGGAGCACCGAGATGAAAATCGGAAATAAAATAGATTTTATCCTTAAGCATTTTTAATTCAGCAAAGATTCGCGTAACCTGAATGGATTCATCAATTTAAAATTTAGAACAAACCGTATTTCATCTTTATATTTATGATCATCCAGGGTATTTAGTGCATCTTTAATGTCGGTTGATTTGAACAAAGGAAAATAAATTTCGGCAACATTTCTAATTAATGATACACAAATTCCTCCGTCAAATGGCAGAAGCTGTGATCCGATTGATTTGTTGCTTGCGCTATTATATGTACCAATATCAGCAAACAAACGTACAGGAAGATTTCCGGGTAAATCCGCCATTACATTTATCGAAGTTAACCATTTATCAGCACTCGATCCGACAGCGCTTAAAATTTTAAACCCACCATTGTTTAAATTCATTTGCTGAGATAGGATGCCCGATGTTTCGCTTCTTCCCAAAAAGATATTATCATACAGGTAATCAGAGTCTCCCCTGTCGCCTGCGAGCCTGAAACTATAGGGAGGATAATTTGATTTGTTAAAGAAAAATATCCCGGCAAACAAGCGAACATCAATTCCCTTTTTGACATTGCGATAGGAAAATTTATAATTCGCTTCAAACATTGCCTTCATATATTTTTTTCCATTCTCGATATTGACAGAAAATGAATACGGATCGAATGTCCGGTAATTATGCCATTTAAAAATTGTTTGCTGATAAAATAAATATGTATTCTGTTTTTTGAAGGGCTCCACATCAAAATTAAATTCATCGTGCCATGTATTCAGGCTTCTTAAAACAAATGATTTATCAATAGGTGAGCGGTTTTCTTTTTTTCGCAGCGAAAAAGTTAATTCAACGGGCAACGTTGTAAAATAGGCATCGGTAGAATAAGTTATGACTTCCTGGCTATATAAATTGAGGTTTTCCAAAGCATAATGTGAAGCACTCATGGAATAATTTATTTTATGAAAAATACCTTTGTCGAAATAAGAAGTGTAGCTGATATTTCCTGATCCGGCAAAATTCTTTTTACCGAATGAATACATCGGTACAAAAACGTATTCGAATTTTTTGTATGGCAGAAACTTGTTGTAGAGGGTAACTCCAGCCATAGTTTTGTTATAGTTATTCCAGCCTATAACCGGGGTAAAAAAAACCTGGGTACGGCTTTTATCCTCAAATTCGCCCAGCCATTTAAGTTTTAATTTTTCAGTTTTGCTGAATAAGCCCGAAGTGCGGATGGAATTATTTTTACGATTGATCTCGGGAAGATCATCCGGTTGGTCAATTTTTATTTCATCGCAGTTTTTGCAGGAAATCTGAATTTTTTGCGAACCGGAAAATCCTTCCATCCATTTTGTTGAAATGACTTCTCCGTTTTTTATAGTTGAGAAAGAAAGCGGGGATGAAATTTTACCGTTATTCTTTATGGTAATACCATAACTGTCGGATGAAGGATTCAAAATATTTTCTCCTTTAAGAGGTTTAATTGCTACAATGCTGTAATCAACTTTTTTACTCGACTTTAACAAATCATCAAAAAACCAACTTAAATTTTTATTTGTTATTTCCTCAAAGACATTTCTTAAATCATCGGGATAAGGATGCCGGAATTTCCATTTTTCAAAATAGCGTTTCATGCATTCATCAAACTGAGCATCGCCCAAGTAACTTTTCAGGTAATCAAAAACCAAAGCTGTTTTTCGGTACATGATTACACCGTAATTAAATGGTATGAATTCAGTTGATGTAATATCAATTGGCTGGTCGGAATGATTTCTTGCCGGCAGCAGGTACTCGTAATAAAATCCTTTTTTAATATCAAACTTGTCAGTGCCAAAGTACTCCCCGGTTTTTCCTAAAATGTAGTACAAGTCGTTTTTTGTTTTATCATCCGGATATCTTGTCATCACATAACGCATTTCATTAAAAGAATTAATTCCTTCATCCATCCATCCGTGGTCACGTTCATTGCTGCCGAGAATTCCATAAAACCAATTGTGACCCACCTCATGCACAATTACATCTTCCAGTTCAAACTCGCTTGATGCTGCTCCGATTATGGTAATGTTAGGGTATTCCATTCCACCTCCTGCGGCAATGGTCCCATCCACTGCTGTACAATTTTTATAGGGATAATCTCCGTTCCATAATGAATAATAATACAAAGCGCTGTCAATATAATTGGTTGCTTTGGTCCACCACTTTGCCTGCGCATTGGTGAACAATACCCATGAAGTAACTTTATTTTTTGAATATGGTAATTCTACTTCACCCTTCAAAACATGATAACGCTTATCAGCCATCCATCCGAAATCGTGAACGTTACTTTGTTTGAAAGTGATTGTTTTTAATTCAGTATTTGATTTCGGAAAAGCCATGGAAATATCGAATTCTGAAATGCCTTTTGTTTCTTCCGCTTTTTGATCCATGAATTTTTTTTCACTCTCATTTTGCAAGTCACCAGTTGCACCCACTACATAATTTTCAGGAAGTGTAATAGTCACTTCAAACGAGCCCCATTCGGAATAAAACTCGCCATAATCAAGATAGGGGATTGCGTGCCAGCCATATTGATCATACACTGCCGGCTTAGGATACCATTGTGTAATAAAGTATGCCTGCCCGATGTGACCAAGGCGTGAAAATTCAGCTGAAGGAATTTTTACATGAAAAGGAGTGGTGATCATAATTTTTTCTCCGCTTTTCAATGGCTCATTTAAATTTATTTTGCAGATATCAATATTCAGTGAATCATATTGAAATTTTACTGGCTTATCATTCACTTTAAAATCGAGTTGGTCAATGAAACCTCTTTTATTTTCCGATGCAAAAAACAAACGCGTATCTCCGTTTTCGACTTCCTGCTTTACCAAAGCGGTTGAATTATCTTTATAAGCATTCGCCCACAGGTGAAAATAAATTTCATTTAATGTATTTGGAGAGTTATTAATGTATTCAATAGTTTCAAAAGCATTTAATTCATGTTTTACATCATCAAGCGTAACATCTATTTTATAATTAACCTCCTGCTGGAAGTATTGTGCGGAAGAAGTGAAGGTCAAAAATGAAAAACAAAAAGTAAAAAAAAGTTTGCTAAAATTCATTGCGAATTTTAAAGTCAGGCAATTACTCTTTCATTGACAGTTAACTTCATCATGCTTACAAATTCATCAAACAGGTAACGGGCATCATCTGGACCGGGAGACGATTCGGGATGATACTGCACACAAAAAGCTTTTTTATTTATTACACGAATACCTTCAATGGTATTGTCGTTAAGGTTTACATGCGTAACTTTTATGTCTTTTGAATTCAATACTTCATTTTCAACAACCGAAAAACCATGATTCTGGGAGGTAACCTCGCATTTACCCGTAACCAGGTTTTTAACCGGATGGTTAATTCCACGATGTCCGTTAAACATTTTATATGTTGAAATTCCGCAGGCTTCAGAAATGAGCTGATGACCAAGGCAAATTCCGAAAAGCGGAATGTCGGCATTAAGAATTTCCTTTACCGTATCCACTACGTTTTGCATAGCAGCCGGGTCACCGGGACCGTTAGATATTAAATACCCGTCAGGTTCCCAAGCCTGCATTTCGGCAAATGAAGAATTATAAGGAAATACTCTTACATAACATCCCCTGTCGGATAAACAGCGCAAGGTATTTGTTTTTACACCTACATCTAAAACAGCAACTTTTAAACCGGCATTTTGATTTCCAAAAAAGTAAGCAGTTTTGGTTGAAACTTTTGAAGACAATTCCAAACCTGCCATAGAAGGCACTTTGCAGAGAATAGATTTCAATTCATCAATGCTTTTGTTTTCAGATGAAATCAATGCATTCATTGCGCCTTTATGCCTGATGTATTGCACAAGCGCCCTTGTATCCACATCAGTTATGGCAACTTTGTTTTGTTCAATAAACCAATCCTGTACCGATAAGCCTGCCTGTTTCCTGGAATAATGCCCGCTGAATGTGCGGCAAACCAATCCGGAAATCTTAATTGATTCTGATTCTGATTCTTCCTCGTGAACGCCATAATTACCAATATGAACATTTGTTGCCACGAGTATTTGCCCGAAGTAGGAGGGATCAGTAAAAATTTCCTGGTAACCGGTCATGCCGGTGTTGAAACAAATTTCGCCAGTGGCAGTTCCAATTTTTCCAGCTGACTTGCCATAAAATACAGTTCCGTCTTGCAGGAGCAATATGGCAGCGGATCGTTCGGTATATTTCATTTTTTCAGCAACTACTATTAACTTATTGCTATTTTCAAAACACTAAATTAAAAAAAAAGGATAAAGTAAAAACTCTATCCTTCTTTTTGATTATTGAAATCGCATTTATGTTATTCTTCAACTGGTTTGTCTGTGTTTGTATCTGTTTCCGTTTTCTTTTTTGAAGATTTCTTTGTTTTCTTTTCTGCGGCAGGAGCAACTTCAGGCGCTGGTTCTGCTGCTGTAACCGGTGCTTCAATAGTTTCGGTCGCTTTTCCATCAGCTGCTTTTGTTTTCTTGCCTCCGCGTCTGCGTGTAGTTTTAGCTTTTTTGGCGGGTGCTTTTTCTTTGGTGTACAGTAAATTAAAATCTACCAGTTCCATCATGCACATTTCGGCAGCATCGCCCAGTCGGTTGCCGGTTTTGATAATTCTGGTATAACCTCCCTGCCGTTCTGCAATTTTTGCCGCCACTTCACGAAACAGCTCGGTTACAGCATATTTGTTTTGCAGGTAGCTGAACACCACTCTTCGCGAATGCGTAGAATCGGATTTTGATTTTGTTAAGAGCGGCTCTACATATTTGCGCAGTTCTTTTGCTTTGGCAACAGTTGTATTAATTCGCTTGTGCAAAATAAGTGACGAAGCCATATTTGACAACAAAGCCTGCCTGTGCTGTGATGTGCGTCCTAAGTGATTATCTTTTTTGCCGTGTCGCATTTTTAGTAGGGAGTAGTTAGGTTTGGTGCCTGGAGAAGCTTAACTGCCGCCTCGCATCAAACACTGTTTATTATTCAATTAATCTTTATCTAATTTATATTTTGAAAGATTCATGCCGAATGTAAGATTTTTACTGCGGACAAGCTCTTCTAATTCGGTTAATGATTTTTTTCCGAAGTTGCGGAATTTAAGCAGGTCGCTTTTTGAATAGGCAACCATATCACCCAGCGTTTCCACATCTGCAGCTTTTAAACAGTTTAATGCACGAACCGAAAGATCCATATCCACCAACTTGGTTTTTAAAAGCTGGCGCATGTGCAACGAGCTTTCATCAAACTCTTCAGTTGGAGTTTTTGGTTTAGTTTCGAGCGTGATTTTTTCATCAGAAAATAACATGAAATGGCGGATCAGAATTTCGGCAGCTTCTTTTAATGCCTCTTTAGGATGAATGGAGCCATCTGAAGTTATTTCAAGAACAAGTTTTTCATAGTCGGTCTTCTGTTCAACACGAAAATTTTCAATAAAATATTTTACATTACGGATGGGAGTGAAGATAGAATCAACAGCAATGGTACCGATTGCCTGGTTATCGGTTTTATTTTCTTCCGATGGAACATATCCTCTGCCTTTATCCTATTGTAAGCTCCATCTGTATTTTAACTGATTGTTCCAGGTTGCAAATTACCAAATCAGGATTGAGAACCTGAAACGCGGAAGTATGTTTGGCGATATCTCCTGCAGTAAATTGAGTCTTTCCATTAACAATTACATTTACTTTTTCGGTATCCTGGCTTTCGATTTGTTTTTTAAAACGAACCTGCTTAAGGTTAAGAATAATTTCAGTTACATCCTCGACCACTCCTTTAATGGTCGAAAACTCATGATCAATGCCTGAAAATTTTACATTGGTTATAGCATGTCCTTCGAGCGAATTCAAAAGAATTCTCCTCAATGCATTGCCTATGGTAATTCCATAACCGGGTTCAAGCGGACGAAATTCGAACTGACCGAAATGCTCGTTTGCATGATTCATGATTACTTTATCC
>JBIOHJ010000139.1:0-7888 GCA_044448905.1 Bacteroidia bacterium
AACTCATGCAAATCAAAACCCATTTGTTTTATTTCGGGTTCAATTTCTTTAAGCAAAACAAAATCAGCGGCAGTAAATTCAATTGCCTGTGGAAATAAATTTTGCTGGCTGTGCAATGGCTTTGAATGTGCTGCCGGCAAATATCTTTCATATAAAACGCGTTCATGTGCTGCCTGCTGGTCGACCACTAACAATTCGTACGGAAACAAAATCACCACATATTTATTTAACAGCTGGCGGAAATTGTTCTCACCCAGCTTTTCAATTATTTCTGCAAACGATTGTTCAAACGAAAGTTTTGTATTAGATGACGATTCGGGTTGGGGTAGCGTCAGGTGTTCAATTCCTTTATACAGTTCTGTCCATTGGCGTTGCTCGTTCTGCTCGTAATTTTTTTTCCCTTTAAAAACACCAGCAGGTAATGATGCACTTTTAAAAGGATTATAATTTTTATCAATCTTTATCGAAGGCGGCTTGGGTATTTCATTCATTTTACTCATCGGAATGGTAAATGCCCGTTCCTGTTCAAAGTCGAGCGTTGGCATGATGCTGAATTTTCCCAGCGCCTGCTTAACAGATGCTTTCATGATGGCATACACGCTGCGCTCATCTTCAAATTTTATTTCCGTCTTCGCGGGATGAATATTAATATCAATTTTTGAAGGATCAATTTCGATGTTCAGAAAATAAGATGGAAAAGTATCTTTCGGAAGTAATTCTTCAAATGCTGCCATCACGGCATGATGAAGGTAACCGTCCTTTACAAACCTCCGGTTAACAAAAAAATATTGCTCGCCTCTTGTCTTTTTCGCAAATTCAGGTTTCACCACAAAGCCGTTCACCTTCATAATGGTCGTATCTTCTTCAACCGGAACCAGTCGTTCAATATAAATTTCACCGAAAACACATGCAATGCGCTGCCGCACATTTGCGCGCTTTAAATTAAAAACTTCGTTGCCATCATTAAAAAACGAAAACGAAATTTCGGGATGTATCAAAGCCACCCGTTCAAATTCATCAATCAGGTGTTTGGTTTCGCTCGCATTTGATTTCAAAAAATTTCGCCTTGCCGGCACATTATAAAAAAGGTTCTTCATCGAAACCGAAGTTCCATCCGCGCACGAGCACCGGTTATCACTTTTCAGCTCAGCCCCTTCAATTACAATGGACGTTCCGGTTTCATCTTCCTGTTTTTTTGTTTTCAGCTCTACCTGCGCAATCGCTGCGATTGAAGCCAATGCTTCGCCCCTGAATCCTTTCGTTCGTATGGCAAACAAATCTTCAGCCTTGTTTATTTTAGATGTGGCATGGCGTTCAAAGCTCATCCGTGCATCACGCGCGCTCATGCCACAGCCATTGTCGGTTACCTGCAGCAGCGTTTTCCCTGCATCTTTTATTATCACTGTTATTGAATCAGCTCCCGCGTCAATCGCGTTTTCCAACAACTCCTTCAGGGCAGATGCCGGGCGTTGTATTACCTCCCCGGCTGCTATCTGGTTCGCCACCGCATCGGGCAAAAGATTTATAATATCGGGCATTGCTGAAGTTGAAAATTAATACCGATGAATCGGAAAAAAATATTTTACAAAGGTATTTAATTAAAGAGAAAATAATTTTGAAAAAATCCATTAGTCATAAACCATACGGGAGCTTTTCACTTGGCGGGAGCAGAGTACTAAATTATTTCCCTTTTTTTTCTTGCATATTCAAAAACTAATGATTTCCTTTATACCGTCTTTTTAATTCTTTTCGATTCAATTTTAAAATTAAATTTTATGTACCATCATTATAATTCTCATTAAACATTTTAACAATATTAAAATTAAAAATCATGAGAACAACTACCAAATTATTGTCGTGTACTCTTGTGGCGTGCATGTTCATTATGCAAAATGCACCGGCACAATCGAACCGGGAAATTATTGTTCCTCCTCACCAGCCCGGTGTAGTGTATAAAGGAGCCAATGCTGCTGACCCCAACGAAGTAACCAGCCAGGCCATTCAGCAAATGACACCAAAGCAAGTTGAGCTTACAAACAAAGTGAACAACCTACGGAAAGCGGATAAACCTTCAGCAGAATTTTTTGCCGCTGAAAAAGAACTTGCTGCTCTGAATGGCTTAAGAACTGCTCCATTTGATCCATCAGGCAACATTACACCTATGCCGGGTTTTGGACAACCTGCACCATCTCCCGAGACCATTGACAATATACAGATTCATGCAAATGCTACTTTTACAAAAGGCATTGCAACCGCTACGGAACAACGGGGCGCTAATGTTGGAAGAGTTTGGGTATCTTTTGGGGTTGACGGAAATGGAGGAGTAAGCGGTGACTCAGTTAAATTTTATTACTCCGATGACTATGGAATTACGTGGACATATTATGCTTATTATGTCGTGCCCATAACAGATGATTTGGGCTATGATGATCTCGACATTGAAATTATAGAAGACACAACAGGCGACAAATTCATCCAGGGTGTATATGGATACACCAATGGTTCAGGAAGTAAAAGAATCAGGTGGATGTCGTTAAACACAACAACCTTTGGTGGCAGTTCCAACACGCTTTCGTGGGTTGGTGATCCGGCTAACCAGTATTACAGTGCGCGCATCGTATCTGACAATGCTCACTATTTTGGTGCAGCTTACACGTTTATAGTTTGCAGCTATGATTCTTCGGTTGCGAACTACAGGTCGCAAAAAATTGCAAGGTGTGTTAATCCTTATACCAATACCCCGGTTTTTGAATATAGAAATGCGAACATCTGGTGGTTCACCTCAGCATCAGCACAACCGCTGAGTACCGATATTGCGTATATCCGTAGCACAACCGATACCTTGCTGATTTCCTTTTCGGGAGTGAACGACTCCCTCCGTATTTTCTACATCCGGATAAGCGAGGCTATAACAGCCGCCACCAGTTCTCATTTTTATGACGGTACCATGGGACCTTCCAATTGGAAAAAAAATGCCCGTTTGGCTGCGCATGGAGTGGATAACACTTCAGTGCTTTGCGTTTTTAATGAGTTGGCAAACAGCAATTGGGACGTAAGGTATTTTCGTTCGCTCGAATACGGGTGGTTTGATGCTGCCCATACCGTAGGCAACAGCCAGTTATGGGGAAGTACTGTTAGCACTAATTACCAACCCGATGTAGTGGCAGTAAGGGGCGGGCTCCATTATTATTTTTCCTTCAATACAATTAATGGTACAACTGACAGCATAAACTACCTCACCATAAACACACAGGGGTTCGAGTCGTGGGTTCAGCAAATGAATACTCAACTGTTTTTATCAGCAGCGCAGGGATCCAAGCCGGGATTCACATATAAGATAAATGATTCCTGTTTTGTTGCCTATGCTAACCTCGGACCCGTTGAAGTTTGGGGAGCTTCGGGATGCATACCGTCTCCGGTAGCCGTAACAGAATTGGCAAGTCTACCGGGGTTTTTACTCGAACAAAATCTTCCCAACCCTTTTTCAGCTCAAACCGAAATCAGGTATTCCTTGGATAAAGCCGATAATGTTTCGTTGAAAATTTATGATGCCATGGGCAAGCTCGTTACCGAAATTTCAAATCAAAATATGGGAGCAGGAAAGCATGCTGTTATGCTTGACACGCGCAAATGGAACACGGGGTTTTATTATTGCCGGCTTAGTGCAGGCAGCCAAACTGCAGCACGCAAAATGGTGTTGGTAAAATAAATTTTCGAAATATTATTTCAAAAGCCGTCACTGAAAATCAGTGGCGGCTTTTTTAATTAGCATATTAATGCTGCTTAAAGCGCACAGGTTTTTATAAATTCAAAATAAAATACTGCAATACATTTTTAATATCGGGGCTGATGCTACCCTGCGGATGATTATGAAAGGTGGTATAAAATATTTTTCCGCCAACTGCCGCTCCGTTTAATTCGCAGGTAACTGCCAACGGGCCGTTATTCAAACCAGAATTATCTTCAATAATGGTGGTAAAGGGCGCATCTACAATGCTGATTACTTCCCATCCTCCAAGGTCATAGTAAATGTCAATAGAATCTTTACCTAAAAGAGTAATAATATCGGGATCGTAAATGTCGGCATTGGCAACCATGCCGGTGCTGCCTGATTTAGATGCGCAAAGTGAACTGTCGGGTAAAAACCCGCCCAACATAGGAGTAATGCAGGTTGACATGAGGCTGAATCCTCCTTCATGCGAATTATTTCTGTGTGCAGGGTGAGGATTGGAGGTATTTGCCAGTCGCCAGTTACCATCGCCTGTCAGGTACTCCACCGCGAAATCTGATGCGTAAATGCTGCCCCAGTTATTTACATACATTTCAAGGTTGGTATATTTCAGGCTATCTAAAACCCAACCCGAGCTGCAATTAAAAAACAACCCTCCAAAATCTTTAATATAATTCAGGTTGTCCAAATCGTTGTAAGTAATTTGTGTGGCAGCATATCCGAGGCTATCAATTATTATAGTTTCAATTTCGTCATAAGCGCCCGGTATATAAGCCATAGGTTTTATTTGTACAAGAAGGGTTTGGCTTTCGGTAAGCGCTACCGTTTCTTTCGCGGAAACAGTAACAGGTATTTCGGTTTTAAAAATATGCCCGCTGCCGGTTTGTATTATAACGGTATAATCTCCTTTCGAAACGCTTAAACTAAACAACCCGTCTTTATCGCTTTTGGTTTGATACGTGCCGGCAATAATTGTTGCCGCACCCACCGCAGTATTGGTGGGGGTATGCACGCGCCCGGTTATTACGGCATCAACAACAACGGCAGTGTCGGGTACAATTTCATTTTTTTCTTTTTTGCAGGCTGCGGGCATTATTGCCAATGCAGCGAATGCCAGCGCTAACACCGGCAGTGTTTTGGTTGTGATGTTTTTCATAGTTCGTGAAATTTGAATTTTAGTCAGCAAATGGAGAGAATAAAAATAAAAGCTGGACCAAAACTACTATTTGGATGATTAACCACAATCATATTATAGTATGATTTTTTATTTGAGCTTATAAGCCTGCCTGGCGAAAGAAAAAGGTTTATTATATCGGGCTTGAATCGGATGGAAAAAATGTGGTGTCCGCAAAAAAAATCAAATTAAAACTTTACCGGGCAAAGTTGGTTAATTTCAATTGGATTTTTTTATCAGGAGATTGTTGATAGGGAAAAATAGCATCACGCCTCATTACTGAAACGAACAACCCGATTTTATCACTTCTATGTCACTATTAATTTTTTCTTCTTTCAGGCGTTTTCGTATCTCATAATCAAAATAAACACTCCATTGATTGGGATTCGGCACCTTTGGTCCTAAATAAATTTTATCTAAATGAGGTAGCACCTCGCTGTTCGAGTCAATATATAGCTTGACAGGCGGTTCTCCGGGTACATTTGCATTCACCGATGTCTTAATATCATCATTACCCAATGGCATGTAATGAACCACTCTTACCTCATGCTCAAACGCATAATCTGACGATTTAAACAAGTGGCTTACTTTCGATAATGTTTCAAATATTCTTTTATCAATATAATTAAAATCTTTTGGCTCCTTTCCTTTTTTTCTGAAATTAATTAATTTAATCAGTTCTTTTTCAAGAGCAGCAACAGCATTTTTCAACTTCCCTGAATTATCATTTTCAAATTTTCCCTTTTTATGATACAGCACTTTATAAAGTAGTTGAGGCACTTTTCCGGCAGCGGCTTTTCCTTCTGTAGCCGAAGTCATCACTTTTTCATCATCAGTGTCAAAAAAGCTGCCCTTAATAACAATGTTACAGCCCGCAGCTTCATTTTTATTTTCATCCTTGCCGTAAGTACGCCACATCACCAGTTCATCATGATGGCTTAGCTCACCGTCATTCTCCGAAGCAGGCATAAAGCAGCCCAGATAAACGCTGGTCTCGCTCAGGAGTTTGCCGTTTTCAAAACAAGTTTCTATCTCTTTATTGTTAAAACAATTAAAAAGTGTTTTACCTTCTTCAGGGTCATTCATATATACTACATTGTAATAGCGCAGTTTGCTTTTAATTGTGGTAACAATGTTTTGCACCGTGCTTAATTTAGTATAGTGTACCACCGGCAAGCTATTATCTGCTTTGGCAAATGCCTTAATCAGTTTTACCTGCTCATCAATATTTTTTATGCAGGTTATTATTAGCGGTATATCCTTGTCTTTAAACCTGGTTTCATTTATCTCATCATTTTCCTTTAGATTATTTAACGCCTCATCACGGTAATATTTTAAATAACCAAACTTCTCTCCATCCAATTCAATGGCTTTGTTATAATCAGCAATGGCTTTTTCATATTCTTTTAAATCATTATATACGTTTCCACGATTCTTGTAAAATTTAGCAAAATTCGGTTTAAGTTCAATGGCTTTGTTATAATCAGCAATGGCTTTTTCATTTTTTTTTAAGTCATCATGCGAGGCTCCACGATTATTATAAGCTTCAGCAAAATCCGGTTTCAGTTCAATGGCTTTATTATAATCAGCAACGGCTTTTTCATATTCTTTTAAATCATTAGACAAGATTCCACGATTATTATAAGCTATGGCAAAATCGGGTTTCAGTTCAATGGCTTTAGTATATTCAGCAATGGCTTTTTCAATTTCGTTTAAATTATAATACGATACCCCACGACTATTATAAGAAATAAAATCATCAGGAAATTTTTCAATTAACGAATCAAGACATTGAATCCACTTTTTGTAATTAATATCTATAGCACCAAAAAAAACAGCAGCAAGGTAAATCTTATCATAATCCTTTTCTTTCAATGCGGTTTCATAATCAGCGCCTGCATCCTTTATTAATTGCAATTCCGCTTCATTAAGCTCTTTAATAATTTCAGAAAGAAACCTATTATCTCCTCTGAGACTTTTAAGTTTTTCAACGAGTTGTTTTTCGGCAGATGTGGACATAACTTTAACTCAAAAATAACAAAGCAATTTTTTATCCCCTCAGCGGTTCCCATTTCGGAAACATTGAAGTATTAAATACAAATATCCCCAAAATATTCTGCTCCTCCAAATTTATACTTTATTAATTTTTCGCTTTTTAATTTTTAATTTATCAAAAAAGAAATAAAAATAAATTTTGAGCAAAATTTCTATTCCGATTATTTTTAAAAATTCCAAAAGAATTTTAGCAGCTTGTAATTTAATATAGTCAGTTTGAATTATTATTTGAAAATCTTTATCTATAAAATTCGGTAAGATCAATAATGCAATTAATATTAATTTCAGAATAATTAAATATCTTGATATCCCATCCAGATCATATCCTTGAGATTCTTTAAAGTATTTGCATGCTGAAAAAAAATAAATGCCTGAAAGAAGCAAGCCCAGGCTCAAAACAGGCATTATTTCGTTATAAAGCGTATCATAATAAATAATCGAATGTGATACGGATACAATTATAAGGCTGGTTGCAAGAATAGAAGCCACAATGAAAAGGATCTCCTCATGTCTTGATTTAGGCTTATCTCCCATTGTAAAATGTTATTTTAATTCAATGATTCCATCTTGGTTAAAGTCAATCCATATTAGTTCACCGGTACACTTGCTACTGTATAATCTTCTGTTTCACCATAGGTATATGTACCGCAAGTCGCATACACCGGGATCACAGGGTATCCATATGTATATTATTGATATAACGTTAGTTGTAGCACACAGCCCACCCCACGAGTTTGTAAATTCTTCCATTTAGATAGCTATTGGGAACACCAATACACCAGTTCAGGTAGTAGTACCAGTCATAAAGTAAATATAAAATATATTAATAATTTTCATAATAATTTATAAATCAATTGTTTAATACTATTTTATCATGTGTTATTGCATTTCCTTCATATCCTCCGATAGGAACACTACCAACCCTATAT
>JBIOHJ010000140.1:0-7745 GCA_044448905.1 Bacteroidia bacterium
CATTAGTTGAAGCAGTTATCATTTAGCACATTTCGGTTATGAAAAAAATGTTCTTCCAGTGATCAATGGCCGTATAAGTTATATTGTTCAAAATCATAATAATCATAATAATAAATGTTGTTAAAAATTTTTAATTCAAAGTTTATATAACTTCAAAAGAATAAAATACATGTTCTCAATTTAGAAAATTGCTTTAAAAACAGTAAAACAAATACATATATAATAATGAAAACGACTGCTAAGTTTAAAAGAATTATTACATTATCCAAATTAAATTCAAACTATTTTTATTAATCCAAACCTGTTTCAGAAATTCGGAGTTGAAACCAGCCATTCGCTCCGTGGTGTTCTTCTCCTTTCGCGCCTGCTGCCAAGATAAGGTCTCATTTTAAACGCCCTAGCATTTAAGTCGAAATATTTCATGGTCCAGCCCGAATCGCTGTATTCCCTGTTTACTCCAATGAACCCTCCCGGAAGCAACTGAAACGGTTCGCTGATAAAATTCGTAAAGTCATACCGCGTACCGGGTGGATGGGCAAAATCTTCGAACCATGCCGGAAGAACAAAATCGGAAACACTGACTCCGTTAATATCATATCCGAATTGTTCACCTTCGCAGGCATCACAAACTTCATACGAATATAAAACAAATGTACCATCTTCCTCTTCCTTTCTTGCCAATAGATTGTTTCCGGGATCTTCAATCATTTCAAGCAATTCATGCGAAGCGGTGTTTGACCAAGGCTGATTATATTGCATTAATGAACGTGCAAAAATATGCCCGATCGGAAGTCGTTCAGGTGTAAGGTCATGATATCCTGAAGCATCGGCAGTGGCATGATCATCCGTAATTACCAGCCACCAGAAACCGGGAGGTACCTGCTGATTCCTGCTGAAAAAATAAAGCGTTGCGCCTTCGCCCCAGACCGGTTCAAAATCGCGTGTAACTTGTATCTGCAATGCATTCATCACACGAATTGCTTCCTGATCGGAAACTGCAGTACTCGAATTGATAAAAGCAATATTTCGGTTTGCCATAAGTTATGATATCTCACCTTAATGAAGGACAAAGGAATGAAATAAATTGAAATTTACAAAGGAATTTTTATTTTTAAAAAGAGAGGGCATCCTCCTGTAAATCCTAGAATTTTATTCTTTAGGTTTATCCACAAAACAGGGTTAATAATACTGTTGATAAATCCGACCTCTCCCCTACGCAATGCCTCTGTAATGGCTATTTTTGAGGCGAAACAAGTTAATATTATGGCAAAAAAAGAATTAGGTCATAGCTACACTGAAGCGAGCATACAAAGTTTAGACTGGAAAGAACATATCCGTTTAAGACCCGGAATGTACATCGGCAAACTCGGTGACGGTTCATCGAAAGATGACGGCATTTATGTTTTACTGAAGGAAACTATGGATAACTGCATTGACGAGCATACGATGGGCTATGGAAAAAAAATTGAAGTGGAAATAAAAGACGGAATTGTTTCGGTGCGTGATTACGGAAGAGGAATTCCGCTTGGAAAAGTTATTGATTGTGTTTCGAAAATAAATACCGGTGGAAAATATGACAGTACGGCTTTCCAGAAATCGGTCGGGCTTAATGGAGTTGGAACCAAAGCGGTAAATGCATTGTCTGCAAATTTTAAAGTGCAATCTATCCGCGAAGGAAAAACGGTTATTGCTGAATTCGAGAGAGGCAGTCTCAAAAAACATCAGAAAGAAAAGCCCTCGCAGGAAAAAGAAGGTACTTTGATTTCTTTCATTCCAGATGATACTGTTTTTAAAAATTACCGTTATGATGAACAGTACGTTGAAAAATTATTACAGAATTACACTTACCTGAATGTCGGCTTATCCATTTATTTCAACGGCAAGGAATACAAATCGGAAAATGGCTTGACCGATTTACTGAGAACCAATTTAACAGAAGAGCCCCTGTACCCGATTGTTCATCTTAAAGACAAAGACATCGAAATAGCCTTTACACACACTACATCGTATGGCGAAGAATATTATTCGTTTGTAAACGGACAGCATACAACGCAGGGTGGAACGCATCTTGCCGCTTTCCGCGAAGCCATTGTAAAAACAGTTCGTGAGTTTTACAAAAAGGAATTTGAACCCAGCGATGTGCGCGAATCCATCGAAGCTGCCATCAGCATCCGAATACAGGAGCCTGTATTTGAATCACAAACTAAGACAAAACTTGGCTCACAAAATACTTCCCCTAACGGTCCGTCATTACGTAACTGGATAAATGATTTTGTAAAAAACCAGCTCGATAATTACCTTCATAAGCATCCTGAAATTGCCGAGATATGGAAAAAGAAAATTGAGCAATCGGAAAAAGAACGCAAAGAAATTGCCGGAATTAAAAAGCTGGCTAATGAGCGTGCCAAAAAAGCAAATCTTCATAATAAAAAATTGCGCGATTGCCGAGTGCATTTCAACAGCAAACATGCCGACAGGTTTGAATCAACATTATTTATTACCGAGGGAGATTCGGCAAGCGGAAGCATTACCACTTCGCGTGATGTAAATACACAGGCTGTATTCAGCCTCAGGGGAAAGCCGCTGAATTGTTTTGGCCTCACAAAAAAAATCGTTTACGAAAACGAAGAATTCAATCTTTTGCAAAACGCATTGAACATTGAAAACGGCTTGGAGGAATTGCGTTACAACCAGGTTGTAATTGCCACCGATGCTGATGTGGACGGTATGCACATTCGCTTATTGCTGCTTACTTTCTTTTTACAGTTTTTCCCTGACTTGGTAAAAAACAATCATGTGTATATTCTGCAAACACCGTTGTTCAGGGTACGGAATAAAAAAGAAACTATTTATTGTTACAGCGAACAGGAACGGGTTAATGCCATAGAAAAACTCGGACCTAAACCTGAGATTACCCGTTTCAAAGGACTTGGCGAAATTTCGCCTGATGAGTTTAAAAATTTTATTAATAAAAACATACGGCTTGAACCGGTAAGTACCGAAGGAGAACAATCCGTACAGACATTACTTGATTATTACATGGGAAAAAACACTCCCGAACGGCAGGAGTTTATTGTAAAGAATTTGAAGTTGGAAGAAGAGTTGGAACCTGAATTATCAGAATAAAAAAACAAAACATTCGCTTATTACAAAACAAAATTTTTGAATGGCAAAAAAGAAAAACATAAAATCCGAATCTATTCCGGAGCAGCCCAAAGAAGTAATCCAGCATATTCCGATTTCAGGAATGTTTCAAAACTGGTTTTTGGATTACGCATCGTATGTGATACTTGAACGTGCTGTTCCGTATCTCGATGACGGACTAAAGCCTGTGCAGCGCAGGATTATGCACTCCATGTGGGAATTGGAAGACGGGAGATACAATAAAGTTGCCAACCTGATTGGCAACACAATGAAATACCATCCTCATGGCGATGCTTCTATCGGAGATGCATTGACGCAAATGGGGCAAAAAGATTTGCTGATTGATATGCAGGGAAACTGGGGAAATATTTATACCGGTGATGCGGCAGCTGCTCCTCGTTATATTGAGGCACGCCTTTCGAAATTTGCCCTGGATGTAATGTTCAATCCCAAGACTACCTTATGGCAGCTATCTTATGATGGCAGGAATAAAGAGCCGGTATCGCTTCCTGTAAAATTTCCATTGCTGCTTGCTTTAGGTGTGGAAGGAATTGCGGTGGGTTTGGCATGCAAAATTCTTCCTCATAATTTTTGTGAGCTGATACAGGGCTCCATTGATGTTTTAAGAAAAAGAAAAACAAACATCCTCCCTGATTTTCCAACGGGCGGCATAGCCGATTTTCGAAACTACAATGACGGATTGCGTGGCGGCAGAATCAAAGTGCGTGCTTCTATCGAAAAGAAAGACCGCAAAACATTGCTCATAAAAGAAATTCCCTTTGGTACTACAACACAATCCATTATTGATTCGATTCTTGCCGCTAATGAAAAAGGAAAATTAAGAGTGAAAAAAGTGGAAGATAATACAGCAGCGCAGGTGGAGATTGCAATTTATCTGCATCCGGATTCGGCTGAAGATTCTGATAAAACCATCGAAGCACTATATGCTTTTACGGAATGTGAAGTTTCTATTTCGCCAAACGCATGTGTGATTGTTGACGGCAAGCCGAATTTCATGAACGTGAATGAAATTCTAAAATTATCAGCGCTGAATACGCAGGAATTGCTAAAGCGCGAACTGGAAATTCAATTGGCTGAGCTGATGGAAGACTGGCATTTTTCTTCTTTGGAAAAAATATTTATTGAAAACAAAATATACCGCAAGATTGAAGATTGCGAAACATGGGAAGCTGTAATTAAAGCTATTGACAAGGGATTAACTCCTTTCAAAAAACAACTGAAACGCCAGGTAACTGAAGAAGATATTGTAAAGCTTACCGAGATAAAAATAAAACGTATTTCAAAATTCGATTCGTTTAAAGCAGATGAGCATATTAAGGCGCTGAATGCTAAAATGAAAGAGGTGAAAGAAAATCTTGCTAACCTTACTCAATACGCAATTTCTTATTTTAAAGAACTGTTGAAGAAATATGGTAAAGGAAAAGAGCGTAAAACAAAAATATCGGAAGCGGGCTTTGAACAAATTGAAGCAAGAAGCGTGGTGATTGACAATGTAAAACTAATGTAAACCGTGAAGAAGGTTTTGCCGGCTACGGATTGAAAAAAGATGAATTGGTTTGTGATTGTTCCGATCTTGATGATATTATCGCATTTTCGGGTGACGGAAAATTTATGGTTGGAAAAATTGAGGAGAAAAAATATTTTGGCAAAGACCTCAGGCATATCGCGGTATTCGAAAAAAATGGCGAGCCCATTATTTATAATATGATTTACCGTGACGGGTTAAAAGGAAGCGTGATGGTAAAACGTTTTGCTGTCGAAGGGGTAACTCGTGATAAATTTTACGAACTAACCAAAGGAAATGAAAATTCCAAAGTGCTTTTCTTTTCGTTATCAAAAGCTGATGACGGGCCTGAAGTGGAAGTGATTTTAAAACCACGACCTAAGTTGAGGAACCTGGTTATTAAAATTAATTTTAATGATGTGCTGATTAAAAACCGTTCGGCTATCGGAACTACCGTAACTAAATTCCCTGTGCAGAAAGTAGTAAAGACCGGGAAAATTATTCCTTCGTCATTACCTAAACAGTCTAATGGTGAAGAAACAGGTAACAGTAACGGGAAAGTATCAGCTGATCAGAAAAACAAACCTTCATTGAAAGATAATTTGTCAGCAAAGAAAACAGAGCCTGAACCTGCGCGAATGGAAAATTCAATTTCAGGTACCCGCAAAAAATCTTTTATCAAAGCAGTCGCAACGAGAAAAGAAAAGTTTCAGATGAAGCTTGAATTGTAGCAGTTCTTTTTCAGAATTACTATTACCACATCTATTTCCGCTAAACTGTATTGCATCAGTTACTTTTGCGCCTGATGCGCGAACATTCTTATTTATTAAAAGCTAAGGAAATTATTTCGGCCTTACCCCCAAATGAGCCGTTGCGTCTTTTCCTGAAAAAATATTTCAGGCAGCATCGCGAAATGGGTTCTCACGACAGGAAAATTGCTTCATCGGTTGTTTATAATTTTTTTCGTTTGGGTAAAACATTACCAAACCTGGAAACAGAGCAAAGGATTGCAATAGCAAATTTTCTGCTGCAAAATGAAACCTCTCCCTTGCTACACTATTTGCTTACTAGTTATTCTTCGCTTAATGCGGCTAAAATAAATCTGCCGCTTGAAGAAAAAATAAATTTAGTTAAACAACTGTACCCTGAATTTGCTATAAATGATATTTTTCCATTTGAAAAACATTTGTCGGAAGAAATTGATAAGGACTCTTTTTTCAAATCGTTTTTAGTTCAGCCGTTGGTTTGGATAAGAATACGGGAAGGTTTTGTTGAAACGATTTTAAGGGAAATAAAGCAGTTGGAAGTTGGTAATTGGCCACTGGCAGAAAAAGAAAAAATTCTTTCTTTCGAACCTTCCACACCTTTAGACAAAACCAAATCATATCAAAAAGGATTTTTTGAAATACAGGATGTGTCATCGCAGCAAACTGCAAATTATTTTGAAGCTAGCAAAGATGACTGCTGGTGGGACTGCTGCGCGGGTTCCGGGGGGAAAAGTTTGCTGTTCAAAGATAAATTTCCGGAAGTAAAATTATTGGTAACCGATTCGCGCGAAGCAATTTTACAAAATGCAAAAGAACGATTTACAAAAGCCGGAGTAAAAAATTACCAAATCAAAACTCTTGACCTTTTATCTCCGAACCCCGAACTCCCGACTCATAACTCACTGGAGGGAATCATAGCCGATGTTCCCTGCACCGGAAGCGGCACATGGGCGCGCACTCCCGAAATGCTTTCTTTTTTTAATGAAAAACAAATTGATGAATATGTAGCGCAGCAAATGTTGATTTTAAAAAATATTTCTCCATGTCTTAAACCCGGTAAGCCTTTGGTTTACATTACCTGCTCGGTTTTCAAAAAAGAAAATGAGGATGTGGTTGATTATGCCGTTAAGCATCTTGGCTACCGGTTAGATAAGAAAGAATATTTTACAGGTTATGATAAGCGGGCTGATACGTTGTTTGCGGCACGGTTAATTAAGTGACATTGTCGTCTTGAGTAAAATAACTTTTATACCTGGTTATAAGATTTTAACTTAAGAATACAATAGTTTACCCTTCCGGACCGGGATTTTCCGGTGATCAAATAGGTTGCTCCGATGACCGGAACAGTTGATCGGACGACCGGAGCAGTTGCTCGGATGACCGGAACAGTTGATCGGATGACCGGAACAGTTGATCGGATGACCGGAGCAGTTGTTCGGATGACCGGAACAGTTGCTCCAATGACCGGATCATTTGCTCGGACGACCGGAGCAATTGATCGAATGACCGGATCATTTGATTGGACGACCGGAGCAATTGATCGGATGACCGGAGCAATTGATCGAATGACCCGGAAATTGGTTCTTGCCTATAAAGCAATTGTTTTTGGCTCTTTTTAATAGTTTTCATAGCAATTGCACTTTTTCCATATTAGTTCAGGTAAACCCCGAAACAGGAGATGCTTTGTGGAAAAAACTATTTCTTCTCTTTTTGCCATGTGCAACTTATTGATACCTTTATGTGTCTTTACTATATACTGCTTATTCATTTCTTCTTTTATCGTTGAACGGGTAAGAATTTTTAAAAATCAATTTGTAATTAAATTAATTTGTTTTGAAACTTTGTTTCTTCAAAAAATATACCCAGTTTAAATCTTAAATACCATGAAACAGATTTTACTTAATAACCAAAGAAAACCCTTCCTGCGAATTGCTCGGATAACATTTTCAATTTTCTTGCTATTGCTTGTATGTAACAAAACAAAAGCAAGTGATTATTATTGGGTGGGCGGTACCGGTAACTGGAGCGATTATGCAAACCACTGGGCAACCACAAGCGGGGGGTTGATTTTTCATATTCAAGTTCCAAGCGCTTTTGATAATGTCTACTTTGATGCAAATTCATTCAGTGCAAGCGGGCAATCCCTAACGGTTGATTCCACAAATATCTTCTGCAACGACATGAACTGGACAGGTGTTCTGTTTAACCCTTCTCTTGCTTTTTCGGGAAATTCATCGAACATCAAAATTTATGGCTCGTTAACCCTTGCTTCGAACATGACATTTGGTACCGCCAACAACTACGGCTAC
>JBIOHJ010000141.1:0-7651 GCA_044448905.1 Bacteroidia bacterium
GCATCACTTAGATAATCACCGTTCAAGTTTAATGTTGCAATCACATCAAAATCTTCGGGGCGGGTGAGCACCTGCTGTAACGTTATATCGGCAATTGCATCTTTAATAATTATTCCGGCACCGGGTTTTCCATCCGGAATTTTGCACCATGGGCCGCCATCAATTTCAACTGCCCCAAAAAAATATTTTGCAATTTTATATCCCCAGTCGCGGAAAGCACCCTCGGTAAATTTCATGATGTTGCCCTTGTGAACAATCGTTACAGTTTTGCGCTTGTGTTTTATTGCATACGAAATGGCACTATGAATTAACCGCTCCGTGCAGAGATAGCTTACCGGTTTTATTCCTATACCAACCTGCACATCCATTTCACGATGCGAAGCACCAATGCTTTCTAATTGATTTAACCATGCATCGGATTTTTCTTTTGTTCCGAAACGGATTTTATCAAATGCTTTTGGAAATTCTTTTTGCAGGAATCCAAGAATTTTTTTTGCATCATCTGAACCCGCAGCATATTCGATTCCGGCATAAATATCTTCGGTGTTCTCGCGAAAGATTACCATGTCAACAGCACCCGGATTTTTAACAGGTGATGGGACGCCTTCAAACCATCTTACCGGGCGAAGGCAAACAAACAAATCCAATATCTGCCGCAAAGCGACATTCAACGAACGGATACCGCCACCTACGGGAGTTGTAAGCGGTCCTTTTATTCCTACGCGGTATTCTTTAAAGGCATCAAGTGTTTCATCGGGCAGCCAGCTGCCTGTTTTCTTAAATGCTTTTTCACCTGCCAGCACTTCTTTCCAGCTGATTTTTTTCTTTCCGCTGTATGCTTTTTCAACGGCTGCATCCAGCACGCGCACCGATGCTGCCCATATATCGGGACCAGTGCCATCGCCCTCTATAAAAGGAATGACAGGATTATCGGGAACAGTCAGCCGTGCATCGTTCATTGTAATTTTATTTCCGCTCATTGTTGTGATTTTTAGAGGTGCAAATGTAGCAAATTGACTGTTGACGATTTAAATCAGCCGGTATTAAAATACGGGTGGTGCTTTCTTAACTTTGCTCCTGAACAGAAAAGTGAAACATAATCTTTTAAAATAACCGTTTGTATGTATTCAAATTCATTATAAATTTTGGAAAAAGATTTTTATAAAATATTAGGCCTTGATTTAAGGGCAACGGATGCTGAAATCAAAAAAGCGTATCGCCTGCTTGCTTTTCAGTTTCATCCTGATAAAAACGAAGGAGATAAGGAAGCCGAAGAACATTTTAAAGAAATTCAGGAAGCGTATGATACTCTTGGTCATGAAGAAAAAAGAAAACAGTATAATTTAAAAACGAGTTTCAATTCTTGTAATAGCGTTTATGAAAAGGAAAAACAGGTACAGCATTATTTTTTTGCCCAAGCTGATTCGGATATTGTGAAATTAAATGAGGAAATTGAAATTACATTTAGTTATTCCGGACACGGAAGACTATTTCGCAAACCATCTTTCAATAATTTTTTCCTTACCGGTACTCCTTTTGTTTCCTTCCGAAATGTAGTTATCGAAGGAGTTGAAGTAAAAGAAACCAGCCTTACATATATTATTTCGCCCTTGCAGGATGGTGAGCTGACCATTGAAGAGGCGTCTATTAAAATTAACAATAAGGCTTTTCTAACACAGCCTATCAGTATTTTAGTTAAAGAAAATAAATGCCTCTTTGCTGAAAACCGAAAATCAGACGGAACCCCTTTGAAATATCTCATGAATTATGAAACAGTAACAGGTTCCGAAAAAAGAAGGGTACAAAAAAATGTAACGCATACTTTGCTGATACCACGCAGTCATTATGCATACGTTTATCATCGCATAGGTACCGGCATGAAAATATTTTTTTGTGTTTGGGGTTTTATATTGGGGTGGAAAATTGAAGTAATTCCTCTTTTTACAGCAGCTGGAGGCTTGCTGTTCGGAGGTGTTTTCTGTAATCTGCTTTACCTAATAGCAGGCGTGAAACCAAAATTTCGTTTTGCAAAAAAGTATTCGCTTGTACAATCGTATCTCGAAAAAGGATACCGGAGCGGAACCGATACAGGCTCGAGGTTTATCAGCAGCGAAAAAGTTTATTTTATCACTTCACTTTTGTTTTGACTATTCCTTAAAGGGGTTTCTTGGAATCCAGCTCTTGTTTTCTTCTTTTGGAATGAAGGGTTTTACCAATCTGTTGAGCAGGGAATTCGAAAATCTGAAATAAGAAAATAACGGGTGGGCTACAGCTCCAACTGTGCTTTTTATTTCCATAGCTGTTCTTCCGAAATATAATTCCTCCGACCTGCTTTTAATTGCTTCATGAATAAAATCATAAAGAATATTCTGGTAAATTGAATGAGACTGGTTATAATGATAATCAATTCCAATAAAATGCGCTTCATAATGACCATTATGTTTAACCCCACTGGTAAACGCAATCATTTTACCTTCAATATAGAATGCACGGAATACAAATTGATCTTTTAAATATTTTTTCAGGCATCCAAAATAATTGATGTTTGCCCGCACAATTCTTACCGGTGCTTTTTTCTGCACGTTTAAATATAATTTATCAATCGAATCTTTTTCTTTTTCAATTTCTACATCGTTCAGATATTTTATCCGTACATGTTCAATTTTTTTCATCGAATTGTTTGCGCGCAAACGATATTTTGCAGACATGGCTTCAAGGTAATCATCAAAAGTTTTCCAACCGCTTCTGACTTTAAAAATCATGTTAGGATCAACCACCATCCGGTGAAAATTATTTTTTGTAAGAACATTCGCAGCTTTATCTTTATCTTCATAAAAATCTTTTACAGTGCATGCAATAACTCTTCCGCCAGTTTGAGTAATGCCTTCTGAAATGGTTTCAATTATTTCGGAAAACAAGTTAAATGTAATTGGGAGAAATTTATTATCGGCAGCAATTCCATATTCACCACTCACAAACAAACTGCCGCACACCAATAAATTGTTAGATGAATATTTTGAGCCTGAAAACAAAAGGTCATTTATTTTATTCCCGGCAGCCTGTAAAACCGTACCGTAATTTTCGAGATTAATAAATGAACCCAGTTCTTTAGATGTAAGATCAGCAACCTGGAAGTAAGCAATGGCTTTAGGAATTTTGTTTTCACTGATAGTAACATACCTGAAACTGATTCCTGCAGTTTCCGATTGCTCCAATGCTTGTAAGTAATTAGTTTGAAGAAATATTTTTTCCCCTGCTATTTTATTCCATTCAGCTGTTGAAAATTCATTGACAGAATTATAAACCGAAAATGAGATGTTATTTTTAGAAGCGGTTAACTGATTTTGTTTAGGACTGCAAATCACATGGAAATGTTTTAGGAATCACTTCGCAAGATTAGCTTAATTTCAGCAGATTTGCATACAAACTAATCCGAAAATACAATGAAAAGAATTCAATCTGTCTTCTACTTAATTCTTGTTTCAAACATTTCCTGGTCGCAACCTTTGCGGTATCCCCAAACGAAACAAGTTGAACAAACCGATAATTATTTTGGTACCAAAGTTTCTGACCCTTATCGTTGGCTTGAAGATGACCTCTCAACCGAAACAGCCGAATGGGTGAAAAATCAAAATGCTGTTACAGAGAAATACCTGTCCGCAATACCCTATCGCGAAGAAATTAAATCTCAACTGACCCGTATTTGGAATTTTCCAAAACAAAGTAATCCATATAAAGCCGGACCGTATTATTTTTTTCACCGTAATAACGGGATACAAAATCAAAGTGTAATGTACATGTTGCATGATTTGAATTCGCAGGAACAGGTTTTTTTTGATCCGAATTCTCTTTCAAAAGACGGCACTACATCGTTAGGTATAAGCAGTGTTTCATATGATGGTAATTATTTCGCTTATGGATTATCTAAAAGCGGATCAGACTGGAACGAGATTCATATTAAAAATATTTCTGCAGGCGAAGAATTTCCGGAGGTTATTGATAAAGTAAAATTTTCGGGTGTGGCATGGTATAACAAAGGATTTTATTATAGCCGTTATGATGATGATGTCGAAAAAAACACATCGGAAAATGCTAAGGATACCCGCGCAAGCGAATTTAAAAGGAAAAATCAATTTCATAAAGTTTACTATCACCAGCTTGGAACTACACAATCCGAAGACCGGTTAATTTATGAGGATAAGGAACATCCGCTGAGAAATTTTGGTTCGGCCGTTACGGATGATCAGAAATTTTTAATCATAACTGCCTCTGAAAGCACCAGCGGAAATGATATGATTGTTAAAAACCTCTCGAAAACTGATGCACCCTATGTTCGAATTGTTACAGGTTTTAGTAACGATTTTAATGTTATAGATAATGAAGGCGATTTTTTACTCATCAAAACAAATTATAATGCACCGTATGGAAAAGTAATAATGGTTGACGCAAGCAATCCTTCCGAAAAAAAATGGAAAGACCTGATTCCAGAAAAAAAAGAAGTGCTGCAAAGTGTAACCGTTGCCGGAAATAAATTAATTGCGCGTTATATGAAAGACGCCTGCAGTTATATGCAGATTTTTGACCGTACGGGTAAGGCTGGAGATATTATTAAACCCGGTACCCTCGGAACAATTGACGGAGTGAGCGGACATCGCGATGATAACCTGGTTTTTTATTCGCTCACCACGTTTACCGAACCCACCACTGTTTATAAATACAGTCTGCAAACAAAAGAAACAAGCGTTTATTTCAAACCTGCATTTGGAAAACAAGTATTAGTGGCTAATGATGGAAGTGTTTCAGTGGACGGAAGTGTAGCAAGCGTAAACTCAGATGATGTTGCCGCTTTAAATTCAGCTGATAGATATGAAACGAAACAAATATGGTATAACAGCAAGGATGGTACGAAGGTTCCGATGTTTATTGTTCACAAAAAAGGAATAAAAATGGATGGAAACAACCCTGCATTTTTATACGGCTATGGCGGATTTAACATTAGCATGACTCCCAATTTTGCTGCATGGCGCATGCTTTGGCTCGATGCTGGCGGTGTATTTGCAATGGCAAATATGCGTGGTGGCGGTGAGTATGGCGAAGAATGGCATAAAGCCGGTACCAAACTGCAAAAACAAAATGTGTTTGACGATTTTATTGCCGCGGCTGAATATCTGATAAAAGAAAAATATACCAACCCTCAAAAGCTTGCCATTAACGGGCGCTCTAACGGTGGCTTGCTCATTGGCGCCTGCATGAACCAGCGCCCCGATTTATTTAAAGTGGCGCTTCCGGGAGTGGGGGTAATGGACATGCTGCGCTTTCAGAAATTTACCATTGGCTGGGCATGGACAAAAGATTACGGCTCGAGTGATGATGCCGCAGAGTTTAAGGCGTTATATAATTACTCGCCTTTGCACAATATTAAAAGCGGTGTAGAGTACCCGGCAACGTTAGTTACTACTGCCGACCATGACGACCGCGTGGTGCCTGCTCATTCGTTTAAATACATTGCAACCCTGCAGGAAAAATACAAAGGCGCAAATCCTGTTCTCGTGCGCATTGATGTAAAAGCGGGGCATGGTGGCGGCAAGCCGGTTTCAAAGCAAATTGATGAAACGGCTGATGTTTTGGCTTTTACTTTTTTTAACCTGGGAATGCAAATGCCGGGCGGTATGAAATAAAAATAATTCTTTTTTGAAACCTGTCAGGTCGCGTAGCCCCTGACAGGTTTTGTATTTTTAATTTGAGATAAAAAAACTTTTCACCTGATAAATTCAATTGTAAACCTGACAGGGGCGCAAAATGGCGCGACCTGTCAGGTGAAAGTATCGTTTACCTCTCAAAGCCCTTCTTTTTTTTATTTCTTTTAATCTTTGTGTTATCGGATGTGCTACTTTCACTATGAAATAATTTCGTTTCAATCATGCGCGACAACTAATTTCTTGCAGTAACTCTTTTCGCCAGTAAACATTTTTACAAAATAAATTCCATCTGAAATATTTGCAACATTAATTTCTTTTTTCGATTCATGAAAAATTTCCATCTCATAAACATTTAATCCAAGAATATTAAGTATTTCAATCTTGCCTTTAAGAATGTTTTCTTTTACTGAGACAACAAAGCTGTTTTTTGCAGGATTGGGAAAGACTTGGAAGTCTGAACTATTTTGGGTTAAAAAAGGAAGTCCGGTAAATAATCCATAAGTAGTATCAATTAATAATCCAGAGTATGCAAACGAAGCAGCCGTTATATTAAAAGTAGTTGTATCAATAACAACTGTAAATGGACTCATCGTACCAGCAACGTACATTTTATTTCCATCGGGCTTACTTAAAAATATACTCGCTGCACCTGATGATAAGGAATCGTTAGCTATAGTACGATACCATCCAACTTGATTTCCATTTAATTTGGCAATCAAGCCATCGCCCGGATAAGTTGGATAACCTGATAAAATTGTATCAACGTCAATTATTACTTTATTCGTGAAACTTATACCAAGAAAAAATTCATTCAAATCATTCTCTACGATTTGAACACCACACCCAAGGCAAGATAAATTTAAATCGGTATGATTTATTAAAGTTAAATTGGTATCAAAAGTTGCAATTACTATCCGATTCCCGCTTCCTGGTATTACGGTGCCTCCAAATGATACAGTATCGTCCCATTCTGCAATTGTTTTTATCATTCCTTGATTGTCGAGTATCATGTCATAAACATAATTATAACCAGCGCTTGAAAGATGCTTTACAGATTTTACATTAAACAATGTATCACATTCTAACATTAAATAATCGTATGAATAAGACGGCTGATTGGGATAACCATAATAAGTAGTACCAAGAAAGGTAATACTGTCAGGAAAATATTGAGTAAAAATTAAATTTCCTTTATGGTCATATAGCAATCTGTTACCATATCCATTATGAGAGGAAAATAAAAATAAAGAATCAGTAACTACTCCGGCAGGAGACATCCGATACAAATGATATTGGTAACCTGCACCCGGAAATGGTAGCCAAGCACCAGAAAAATAAATTGTACCAGAATTATCCACATCTATATCAATTGCTCCTTTTGTAGTCAACCAATTGAATGGCCCTGACGTATCAAAGCTAGCGATGTAATCAGTGCCACCTGAATTAGAAATTGTCAATGTATCTAGTATTAACCCGTATTGAGAGTATCCAGTAACAAAAAGGCTGTTGTTTAATTTAGCCAATTTTGTACAAGATTCCTGACTTCCTGCATATCCTATGTTGTGAATCCAGTTGATATTTCCGGAGGTAGTATCAGCTTTCATTACAAAACCGTCTTCATATCCAAACCAATAAACAGGAACGCTGTCAAATAATAGATTTGAAGGTCGTACTTGTCCGCATAAATACATACCACCTGCATTATCATATATCAAGTCGCGCACGGAAGAATTTGGTCCATAATAAGGATGCACCCATTGAAACTTTTGGGCTGTAGCAACTACATTACAACATCCAAAATAAATTGACATAATAAAAATTAAATTTCTTTTTTTCATAATTGAAAGAATTTAAACTGTCAAAAATTAGCACTACCGTTTATTCGAAGCGAAAGCATATCCGATAACGAAGAAGGGATTAAAGAAGTAAAAAAAAGAAGGGTTTAGAAGCAC
>JBIOHJ010000142.1:0-7650 GCA_044448905.1 Bacteroidia bacterium
ATTTTCGTAGATCGCTTAATTTGTTGCTTCATTCAGGAATTCAAGCAATGGCAACATGGCTTTATGAACATCTGAACAAAGCGTGAAGATATTTTCAGATAAGAGTTTTTCATCTCCTAAATAATTATCAACAATAAAGCTGGTGTACTTCAGCAATTCGATGTCCGGAAAATTTTTATCAAAGCCTTTTGGCGGTAATTTCAATTTTACATCGGAAAGTTTTCCGAAATATTTTTTAAATGATTTTCCCGATAGAATTTTTTTGAATTTTTTTGTGTTATAGAAAATCTCTTTGCGTATTTCTCTCAGGTCATCCGGTTCGGGCATCCATCTGCCTCCGGCAACAAACGTATTTCCCGGCTCAACCTGTATATAAAAACAGGCTTTGTCTGATTTTCTTCCTCCTTCGTCAACCACTGCACCGAAATTTGTTTTGTACGGAGCTTTATTTTTTGAGAACCGCACATCACGGTAAATGCGGAACATACAGTCTTTTGCCTTCGCGTCTTTCAGCTTCGGGTCGTTTTTACTTAATGCGGAGATAAGATTGTTTACAAAAATTTCGAAATCGTTTTTAGCCGTTTCATATTTTGCACGGTTGTTTTCAAACCAAATACGGTTGTTGTTTTTCTTTAATGATTTCAGAAAATCTAATGTTGATTTTTGAAGCATATATTTCAAATTTTGGTTTCAAAATTAAATAAAGTTCAGTGTTGGAATATTTTTAGCATAAAACTTCCGTCCTTGAACTTTAAACCTTAAACCTTGAGCCATTTCTCTACCTTTGCTAAAAATTTCAGAGGATGTTACAGATTTCTTTTTTGCGTGATCATAAAGATGACGCTTTGAAACGGCTTGCTGTTAAAAATTTTACCGATACTGCTTTAATTGAAAATGCTCTGCTGATTGATGAACATCGCAGAAAAACGCAGACAGAGCTCGATAATCTTCTTGCTGCACAAAATACATTGGCAAAACAAATTGGTGATTTGTTCAAAAGCGGGAAGGCTGCAGAAGCTAATGATTTGAAAAATAAAAGCACCGCGTTGAAAGAAAGCTCTAAAGCACTAAATGATCTATTAGAAAAAACAGAAAATGATCTGCGCGAATTATTGATAAAAATTCCAAATGCTCCTTCATTAAAAGTTCAGAAAGGAAAAACTCCGGCTGATAATGAAGAAGTATATCGTAATAAAATTTCCTTCCCTGACCTCGGAAAAAATAATTTACCTCACTGGGAGCTCGCTTCAAAATACGACATCATTGATTTTGAATTGGGAAATAAAATTACCGGGGCAGGTTTTCCTGTTTACAAAGGAAAAGGAGCAAAGCTGCAACGTGCCCTGATAAATTATTTTCTTGACAAAGCATCATCACAAGGCTACAAAGAAGTGCAGCCACCTACCCTGATTAATGAAGCCTCGGGATTTGGGACAGGGCAATTACCCGATAAAGAAGGGCAGATGTATCATGTCACAATTGATAATTTCTATCTTGCACCAACGGCTGAAGTACCCGTTACAAACATTTATCGCGATGTAATACTTAAATCAGATGAATTGCCTGTAAAGCTTACAGCTTACACCCCCTGCTTCAGACGTGAAGCCGGTTCATATGGAAAAGATGTGCGCGGATTAAACCGTTTACATCAATTTGACAAAGTTGAAATTGTACAGATACAGGATCCCGAAAAATCGTATGATACGCTAGAAGAGATGAAAGAGTATGTTGCTTCGCTGGTTGAATCTCTGGAATTGCCTTTTCGAATTGTAAGACTTTGCGGAAGCGATATGAGTTTTGCATCAGCACTTACTTACGATTTTGAAGTTTACTCCGGTGCGCAGCAAAAATGGCTCGAAGTAAGTTCGGTTTCAAACTTCGAATCGTTCCAGGCGAATCGTTTGAAATTACGTTACCGTGAAGGAAATAACAAACCCCAACTTGCCCACACACTAAACGGAAGCGCTTTAGCGTTACCTCGTATAGTAGCAGCGTTGCTTGAAAATAATCAAACTGAAAACGGAATTACTATTCCGAAAGTGTTGATTCCTTATACCGGATTTGAATTGATTGATGATTTTTTAAATGGATAAAGAAAATTTTTCAACACAGAGATACAGGGATACTGTGATCCCGGAGACCCCTCTCAGTGTAACTCTGTGCATATCCCGGTGCTTTCTGTGTTTCCTTTTTTTATTTTTCTTCACTTCCGTCTCTTTTTCTCAGCCCGGGGGTCAGACCAATCTCGATTTAGCAAATCAATATTTTTCTACAGGAGAATATGAAAAAGCCGTTGTGTATTATGAGAAGCAATATAATGATGATCCGTTCGGGACATATGAAATGTATTTACGCTGCCTTGGTCTTTTGAAAGACTATGATAAGGCTGAAAAGCTTATCAAAAAGCAGATGAAAAAAACCCCGGCTGATGTTACTTTGTTTGTTGACCTTGGCAAATTATATTTTTCAAATAACGATCCGGATAAATCCAAACAGCAATTTGATAAAGCCATCAAATCGGTTCAGCCAGATGTTGGACAAATCATTAATCTCGGAAATGCCTTTGTTGAAATTCAGGAATTTGACCGCGCCATTGAAACTTATTTGTACGGAAAGAAAATCCTCCAGGGAATTTATCCGTTCAATTTTGAACTGGCAGAATTGTATGCCCAAAAAGGCGATCAGCAAAAGATGATTGATGAATACCTCGATGTGCTGAATTATAACGAACAGTATTTTCCCAACCTTCAGGCAATTCTTCAGAACAAAATTGCAAATGATATTACGGGAGCAATGAGCGATTTACTCCGTAAAAGTTTATTGAGAAATATTCAAAAAAATCCGAACCGCCCTGTTTACAATGAACTTTTGTACTGGCTGTTCATACAGGAAAAAGATTTCGAGTCGGCTTTAATCCAGGCAAAAGCTATGGATAAGCGATTCAGCGAAAATGGCGACCGTGTAATTATTCTCGGCAGGTTATGTGTTTCGAATTCCGATTATGCTGCTGCCGAAAAATGTTTTCAGTATGTTGTTGATAAAGGAGAAAGTGGTTCCAATTATATTTCTGCCCGGATTGAGCTGGTAAATGCAGCCAACAAAAAAATTACATCAGCCAATAATCCGTCACGCACCGATCTCGAAAAACTTGAAAAAGATTATTCAACTACATTGGCACAACTTGGAAAAAATGCAGTTACTGCGCCATTAATTTCAAACTATGCACACCTGAAAGCATTTTATCTTGATAAAATTGATGATGCCATTTCCTTGCTTGAAGAAACCATAAATCTTCCGGGAATTGCCCCGCAATTTAAAGCGGAATGTAAGCTGGAGCTTGGTGACATTTACATTTTTAAAGGCGAGGTTTGGGAAGCAGCGCTGCTGTACGGGCAGGTGGACAAAGATTTTAAACACGATGCTATTGGGAGGGAGGCAAAATTCCGTAACGCACGGTTGTCATATTACCTCGGTGAATTTGACTGGGCTGCCGCGCAATTGAATGTGTTAAAAGCTGCCACATCACAGCTTATTTCAAACGATGCGTTGTCACTAGCACTATTGATTATGGACAATACGGGGATGGATTCGATAATTGACCCATTATTGATATACTCTCGTGCTGATTTGCTCGAATTCAGAAACCAGGATGATTTGGCTCTGAGTACTCTCGATTCAGTTCTTTCCATTTTCCCGCACCATTCGATTGTTGATGAAGTGTGGTTTAAAAAGGCAGAAATATTTTTGAAAAAAGGAATGAACGATACTGCTGCTGTTTACCTCAACAATATTGTAGAAAAATATCCTGATGATATTTTAGCGGATGATGCATTATTCAAGCTGGGAGATTTATACGAAAATCAAATGAACAACAAACCGAAGGCAATGGAGCTTTACGAAATGCTTCTCACAAAATACCCCGGAAGCTTGTTTGTTGTTGATGCGCGTAAACGATTTAGGAATTTAAGGGGGGATAAAGTGAATTGAGTTCGAGATTTTCATTCCCTAAACTTTAAACTTCAAACTAACCTTGTTCATCTACAACATCACCATAAATATCAATAACTCCGTTCATGACGAATGGTTGGAGTGGATGAAAACCATTCATATTCCTGATGTGATGAGCACCGGCATGTTTATCGAAAACAGGATTTATAAAGTGCTGGCTGATGAAGACACTAGCGGCACTACATATTCGGTACAGTATGTTTGCAAAGATTTAAGTGATTATGAAAAATACTGTCAGCAATTTGCTCCCGATTTACAGGAAGCGCATGCAAAAAAATATAAAGATAAATTTGTCGCCTTCCGCACTTTACTCGAAGTGATTTAACCCCAAAAAGTACGCTCTCCTTAAAATTTATGAAAAAAATATTCCTGTTGATTTTTTTATTCAGCAGTTTGTTTTCCCATTCGCAGCATGATAAAGCCCATGATATTTTCAGTAAAATGATGAAGGCTATGGATAACGTTCAAACGTGCAGTTTCGTGGTTGATGTAAACGAAAGGATAAAAGGCGTAATGAAACACGATGAGTATGTTATTAAGCTCAATGCAAAACCTTATAAGGTATATGTGTACAGCATTATTCCAAATCCCGGTGCCGAGGCGCTGCTTATTAAAGGAGAAAATCACGAGAAGGCTGTTATCAATCCAAACCGTTTCCCCATTCCAACTTTAAACCTGAGCCCTTATCACAACCTCCTTCGGAGAAATCACCAATATACGATATGCCATTTTGGTTTCGAATATATTTCGGATATATTGAACGGTTATATGAAAAAATTTGGCGAAACATTTTATTCTTACATGTACCCCGATGCCGATGTGACATGGAAAGGGAAAAGCTATTACCAGCTGGTGATTGAAAATAAAAATTTCGGTTACGAAAATTATACTGTGAAGCCAGGGGAAAATCTTGTTAAGATTGGAGAAAAACTTATCGTGAACGATTACATGATACTTGAAGCAAATCCACATTTGAAAAACTATGATGATGTAAAACCGGGACAAGTAATTAAAGTTCCCAATTCATTCGGAAAGAAAATAATTTTTTATGTGGATAAAAATTCGTTCCTGCCCATGGTGCAGATTATTTATGATGATAAAGGGCTTTATGGAAGAGTTGAATTCAGCAGCTTTGTTTTAAACCCTGTTTTTACAAAAGATGATTTTTCGAAAGAGAATAAAAAGTATGGATTTTAAAAAAGTATTTGCCGCTACAGCAAACCAAAAATCAAAATTTTCCTTTATACACCCACGCACCTTCAATAATTTCATTTTGAAAAGCAGACAAATTATTTTTTGCCTCTTCACTATTCGAAAACGAAGCCGCGCTCACCATGGTGAGTCCGGCAGCATTTTTGCCGATAATAAAAGCATCAAAACCTTTTGATTTTAATTCAGCTTCCAACTTAACCGCATTTTCTTCAATACGGAAACAACCGGCAATGATGTAAAAATTATTTTTTGATGCCGGGCTCGTTACGGCAACCGGGGTTTCTTTTGCAGGAAAATTATTCTCTGTTTCAACTGCCGGTTCTTCTGTTACAGCGGCTGGAACTTCGGTATTAATTTCGGGAGCGATATTATTTTCGGCAGCGGGCTTCACAACCACTGGTTCGGCTTTTTGTTCTGTTACCGGAAGGAGGCTGCTGAATTCGGTATTCACACGCGGAATAATTTTTGGAATCATCAGTATCAAAGCAAATACTGCTGCCGCGGGAACCAACTTCATCCACCGGACTTTTCCGGATTTTCTTTCTGCTGAATCGGATTCATTCGTTTGAAAAGTAAGAACAGTTTCGTCAGCCTGCTTCACAGTTGCATGAACCATTGAAAGCCCGTAAGACTCGTACAAATAATTTTGTGAAAGGTCGGGCGCGAACTGAATATTTTTTTCAGCATCAAAATAAAATGCTCCCACTTTCTCAACCATAAATCGCTGTCCTGCATTCAGCGAATCAAATAATTCACCGGTATAATTTTTTATTTCATCGCAGGCTGCCGCATACGCGATTTGTTTTTCCTGCGCTATATGGTGTGCAAGCAAACCGTCATTGTTTTTAAGCGCTGCATTAAAAGCTATCCTGCGCGAGGGCGGATATAAAATGTTTTTTGCAGCATTCACCTGCGCACCTTTGCGGTCAGCAACAAACCCTCCAAAATCAGGAATGATTACGCAATCGTGGTCGTAAAGAAGCGAGTGGATATGAAAATCTATTTTCAATTTACAGGGGTTGATGGTGCTAAAATAATATTAAAAATGACGGCAGGTACTCTTCATCAAAAAATTATTTCAACCGGAAAAGTTTTTCAATTTTCAAAACATCCTCAGGCGTATCCACCGCATGATTACTATACCGTGTAACAACGGTATTTATTTTATACCCGTTTTCAAGCCAGCGCAATTGTTCCAATGATTCGGCTTTTTCGCGTGGGCTTTGTTTGAGCCGGGAAATTTTTAAAAGTACATCAGTGCGATAACCGTAAATACCTATGTGCTTGTAAAAAATATTTTTTTTAAGATCAATTGCTTTTGAAACCGGTATTACTGCACGGCTGAAATTAATTGCTTTTCCTTTTTTGCTGCGAACAACTTTAGGGATATTCGGGTTCAATAATTCATCCTTGCTGCCTATTCTTTTTATCAGTGTTGCAATCTGAGTTTCTCTTTTTTTAAAAGCACCCGCAAGCTGATCAATTTGTTTGGGATGAATAAAAGGCTCGTCTCCCTGTACGTTTATTACAACATCAAAATTCTTTTTTTTCCGAATCACTTCTGCACACCTGTCGGTTCCGCTTTTGTGCTTTGCTGAAGTCATCACCACATTGCCGCCAAAAGATTTTACATGATTAAAAATTCTTTTATCATCGGTGGCGACAATAATTTCTGAAAGTAATTTTGATTTTTGAGCCTGTCGGTACACCCGCTCAATCATGCTAACGCTGCCGATTAATGCAAGCGGTTTTCCGGGAAAGCGTGTGGAAGCAAACCGTGCCGGGATAATTCCCAGCACTGCATTATTTTTTTTCTTCAATATTTCGGTTGCCGGAAGTTCGCATCAATGTTCGCGATAAACCATAACTGATAATCTGCAATTCATGTGCCGGATTATCGCTTATTACATTTAAGCTGTTGTAAAGTTTGGTCCACATATATTCAGGCGCATCAATGGAGGGAATGCAAAAATATTCCGGAGGCCCGTTCTTTTTCGTATAAATCATAATCACAGCGCAGGGTTCGGTTTCATCACTACGATAAAGCCCTTTGAACGCAAGCACACGGTCGGGCTCTTCATATTTTCCAAAATCCATTATATGATACCCGCTTTTCATGGGAAGTTTTGTTTGCAGCTGAATTTTATATCCCACCGATCCGTAGGTGTATTCATCATCGGTTGTTGGGGCAACGTGCTGCGCATACAAAAAGGAAGAGCTGAAAATAAACGCTATAAGTTGGAAGATTATTTTTTTCATATAAAATATTTTCTGATGGTCGCAAATTACTTTAACACACATGAATAAAGCATGTAGTTCAGGACGGGCATTTTTTCTTTTTCTTAAGCCCCTTATAAAACTTGCCCTTATAGCCTGAGTTTCCGTAACCTGTGCTGCTGTAATAAACACCCGGATTGTAAATAAGCGTAA
>JBIOHJ010000143.1:0-7588 GCA_044448905.1 Bacteroidia bacterium
ATCAGTAAAGGCCGGTGAAACTATTGGTTATAACCGTAAGGGAATTGCCACACACGACATGCAGGTGGCAACGGTTGGAATCGGTTATGCTGACGGATTGAACAGGAGACTGGGAAATGGAATCGGGAAAATGTTTGTTAATGGTAAGCCCGCACCGATTATCGGTAATGTATGCATGGATATGACCATGATTGACATAACCGACATTCCCGCGCAAGAAGGCGATGATGTAATTGTTTTTGGAAACGAATACAACATTTCTCAAATGGCAATTGACATGGGAACCATTCCTTACGAAGTGCTTACCAATGTTTCACAACGGGTGAAGAGGATTTATTTTCATGAATAATCAAAAAATCCAACCATGAAAAAAATAATCATCACCGGTGCGGCAGGAAATCTCGGCAAAGCATGCGTTAAAAAGTTTATTGATTCGGGGCATTATGTAATTGCTGCGGATGCAGTAATAAAAAAAGAAGATTTTGGCGCACTCAATAATTTAGAAGCGCATACTTTTGATGCTTCAAACGAAACAGCAGCAAAAACTTTTGTCGAAACCATATTATCCCAACACAAGCAAATTGATGCAGCGTTGCTGCTCATTGGTGGTTTTGCAATGGGCAATATTGAAAACAGCGGTGCTGTGGAAATTCAGAAAATGATTTCGCTCAATTTTAACACTGTCTATTTTACGGCACGCCCTGTTTTTAATCAGATGACAAAACAGGGGGAAGGAGGAAAATTAATTTTTATGGCATCGGACCCGGCACTCGATGACAAAAAAGGATTTGATATGATTGGCTACACGCTTTCGAAATCGCTGCTCGTTAAGCTTGCGAAAATCCTGAACAGCGAAGGGCAAAAGAAAAATATAGACAGCGTTGTGGTTGCTCCGACTACCATTGATACTCCTCAAAACCGCACGTCCATGCCCGATGCCGATTTTTCGAAATGGACAAGGCCAGAAGAGATTGCCGCTGTGCTGGAGTTTGTTTGTTCGGAAAAAGGAAACAAGCTAAAGAATTTGATTATCCGTTTTTAATCTCTGCGCCTTTGCGTTCTCAGCGTGAAATTTCTTCAAACTAGCCTGCGGTGATAGTTCACCTGCCCGAGGTGATAATTCAAATGAGTCAATAAGTGCAAAAGCATATGTCCGGTGGTAACTATTTTCCCATGCTTTTCGAGCGGGTAGTTTTTCATTAAATCTTTTTCGGTTAAACCGGGTAAAGTTTTGTTTATAACAGCAATGGTTTCGTCAAGCTGCTTTAATAATTCGGTACGGGAAATATTTTTTAGTGCAAATTCATCATCACGCTGGCGTACATACCCCGTGTTGCCAAGTGTGGCTCCAATAAAATGTTTGAGATTGCCGATGATATGTAAACACAAATTTCCCCCGGAGTTGCTGACGCTATCTTTAATTATCCATAACTTATTTTCATCCGTGTAACTTTCTATTTCAGCTTTCAGCTTTAATAAATCGCGCTCAAAAAATTCGATTAAGTTTTGAAGGAGCATATGGGTTAAGTATTAAGTGACCCCGGAGAGGATCGAACTCTCGGCCCGCTGATTAAGAGTCAGCTGCTCTACCAAGCTGAGCTACGGGGTCATTTATTTTTTAAAGAACTCTCTGCCCTCCCGATAAATATCGGGATGCTCTACCAAGCTGAGCTACGGGGTAAAATTCATTTTGATAATTCTTTTATAGCAAGAAAAGCCATTAATCCCATTCCTGTTTCCAAAGCGCGTTCATCAATATCAAACGTAGAAGTGTGAACAGATGAAGTAATTCCTTTTGCCTCGTTGCGTGTACCCAGCCGGTAAAAACAGGCGTTAGTTTGTTGCGAATAAAAAGAAAAATCTTCGGCAGCCATCCAGATATCGAGGTCCAATACATTTTCTTTTCCCAAATATTCTTCGGCTCCCGCGCGTGCCGATGCCGTTAGCTTTGCCTCATTAACCAGCGCGGGATAGCCGCGCACAATATTAAATTCGCAACGCCCGCCCATACCCGTGCAAATGCTTTCGGCAAGCTGTTTTATTTTTATATGCGCTTCATTACGCCATTTTTCATCCAGCGTGCGAAAAGTTCCTTCTAGGTAAACCGAATCGGGAATAACATTGGTTGCACCGTTGGCAATTACTTTTCCGAACGACAAAACACTTGGCATAATGGGGTTTGCATTGCGACTAACTACCTGCTGCAATGCAACAATCATGTTAGATGTTATCAGTACCGGGTCAATATTCATATGAGGCATGGCGCCATGCCCGCCTTTTCCGTAAACGGTAACATAAATTTCATCGGTGCTTGCCATGTACACACCACTGCGGAAACCCACTTTCCCGGTTTCAATCAGTGGCATCACATGCTGTCCAAAAATTCCGGCAGGCTTGGGATTTTCCAAAACACCTTCTTTAATCATCAGCGAAGCACCGCCCGGAAGTTTTTCTTCGCCCGGCTGAAAAATTAATTTTACGGTTCCCTCCCATTCGCTCTTTAATTCGTTTAAAATTTTCGCAACGCCAAGCAGCGAAGAAGTATGCACATCATGTCCGCATGCATGCATCACTCCCGCATTCTGTGATTTATGGGGAACATCGCTGGTTTCCTGGATGGGCAATGCGTCCATATCGGCACGCAAGGCAATTGTTTTCTTCGCGGGATTGTTCCCTTCAATCAATGCAACGATTCCTGTGCCCGCAATCCGTTTCCTGTTTGTGATTTCTATAGCATTCAATTGCTTCTCCACATATGCACAGGTTTTGTTTTCATGAAATGAAAGTTCGGGGTACATATGCAAATGCCTGCGTACATCCGTAATTTCTTTATGAAACCGGGAGGAAAGTTTTTTTATTTTTTCAATCATCATATTTCGCTCCTCTCAGCCAACTGGCTGAAGGTTAGGCGGGTTGTTAAAAATCCAAACCGAGGGTAAGATAAAAAATAGAATCATTAATCTTACCATCTTCATATCCCCACGCCCAGTCGGCTTTCAGGTAGTAGCCAAAAATACGGCTGCGAATCCCAAAGCCGTATCCTTCTACAATCGGCTCAATCTGTTTTCTCAAAACAACGGTGATGGGTTTACCCGGAATGGTTTCAATGTTTAATCCATTGTCTTTACTGTAAGGATCGCGACCAGTCCATGCTGTTCCGAAATCAGCAAAGGTTACAATCAGGAAGTTGCGTATGAAATCGGAACGGATGGGCCTTCGAATGAGATACTGAAATATCGGAATCCGTAACTCGCTGTTCACAATCGCAAAACTATTTCCGTTACGGATGTTTTGAATAAACCCGCGCATGGGAGTAGCTAACGTTTGAAAAGCATAATTCTGAGAAGTATCAAGGTCAATACCGTAGTTGAAATTGTCGGTCGGCACGATGACATTGTCCTGTGAACCGAGGTAATAAATAAGCTTAAGATCACCAAATGATGAGCTGGCTGCAAAACGATTTGCCCAAACTATCTGGCGGTGAATTTTAAGATAATGACGAAAATCTACCCCTACAACCCCCATAAAAGTTTTTGAGCGGTCAACCTGGCGAAATCCTTCAGCAAAAATTTTATAGCGCATCCCGTTATAAAGATTCAGCCCTTTTTTAATGGTGTTATCAAAAACATATTCCACTTTGGCGCTTGCCCAGTGTTCAAAAAAATTAGGAATCTGCAGTGCAAAAACATCAGTCGATTTAACTACTGTCCGGTCATTACGGTATGAAATGGTTCCGCGCAAACTTGCCAAATCATTAAAGGGATATTTAGCCATATACTTGACCTCGTGCGTATGGACTTTTATAAAATAGAAACCGCCAACAGTAAACTCCCTCGCCTGCCGGTAAAAAGTATATTGTTTGTCAATTTTTCTTTTCAGGTTTTCAAAACTCAGCAGGTACTCATTGCTGTTAAGATCGCCAGCAAGCCTGAAGCCTGCCGTAATTTTATAATCATTCATCAAATCAGAAATGCCAACTTTAAATAATCCGGTTAAACCGGGATCAAAATAAACCGCTCCGCCTGTAAAAGTCTGGTAAGTGGAATTTGACAGGCTGTTATCAAGCTGGGCAACAAAATAATCGGCAGAAAAGGCAGGATCATAATTGCGCTGTTTCGGTAATCGGTATGCTACGGTATCGGTATTTGTGGAAACCGGGGCTATAATAAGTGCCGTAGCTGTATCCTGAATTGTTTTGTTTGCTGCTTCGGCTTTGTCCTGAATCTTCTTTTTCTTCCGGGGGAATTCGCTTTGGAAAACATAATCATTAATATCAATCTTTCCCGAATCGGGCTTTGCGATGCGCTCTTCAGCCTGCTTAACAACAGTATCAACATTCAGTTGGTGAATAATATTGACAGGAGGAGGCGGTTTCAGTTCACCGAAAGTCCTAGATTTTTTTTCATACCACGGGGTGGTACCGGGTACGGCCTGCAATGAAGTTTGTGCAGAAGCAGGATTTGCACCTGTAAAAATTTTGTATTTCCCGTTTGAATAAATTATTTCGGCAAATGCAGTTTTTTTGAAATTCAAGTCATGCTCTTCGATGTTGCGTGCATAGTTTGTTTGGGGGAAAGCTTTTATCACATAACGGTAATGTTCGCTGGTATCAATAAAACTGATTACACTGTCAACAGAAGCGGTATAGCGGTTAAATATTCCCGATTCATCGCTTAAGAAAGCAAACTGAGATGAATCTAATGCCAGCGGTTGAACTTCGTCAGCCCACGGTGTCCGGGTTACTCTTTTTAAAACCTGCGAACGCCCGATCTGTTCATACATGAAAATATCGAAGTGTGAAGACGGAGGAGGCACTTCTTGCCTTTCTGTTATCAAAGAATCAGAAATCCGGTTGGATGAAAAAACAATAAATTTAGAACCCATCACAAACCGCGGATTTAAATCATCGTAAATGTCTTTGGTAATTTGCCGGGACGTGCGCGCACGCACATCATAAATGTAAATATCCGACTGCCCTTTCTGTACTCCCGACAAAACCATCTGTTGACCATTTTGTGAATAAGAAAAGTCGAGCACCTTTTCAAAATAAAAAAACTTGTCGTGCACAGTTTTTTTGCTTGACACGTTATAATTATCCAGGTAAACCTGTCCTTTCTTTTCGCGCATTATGGTAAGCACTTGTCCGGACGGGTGCCACGCAAGTACCGGAAAAGACAAATCGTTTTTCTGTTCAAGCGATTTATACCCGCCCTTAAGTATGCATTTTCTTTTTTTTGTATTGCGTTCGTACAGCCATACCCGGTATTTTCCAATATCATTGGTAACAAAAGCGAGCGTCATTCCATCGGGGCTGAACTTTGCCTGCGAATACCTGCGGTTATTTTTTGGTTTTGCAATAACCGGATCGCCCGAAGGAAACGCCCTATTTTTATCTGCATTAAGATATTGTTTTTGATAGTAATCCAGCCATTGACGCGAAAGCTCGGTAAGTGATGCACCAAGCACATAAATAAACCCGCTTTCAATATTGCGGTTTATGCGTGTCATATAAAGAAGGTTGGCAACCACGCCTGTTCCGTAAGTTTCGACAACAAAATTCCAAAGCGAATGCCCGGCAAAAATTTCTTCGTTATCAAGCATGCGGTTAAACTTGCGGTATTTACCGGCAAGAATTCCGTCACGCATTTGGTTATCATCAGCGGCTGTCCACCCGGTAGAAATATAGGATACAAGCCCTTCGGTGTACCATGCCGGTAAATTAAGCAGTACAGCACTTTGCACACGGTCCTTAATGTTGCCCCCATACATAAGTTGTTCAATCAGAACTTTTGAAACACCGGCCCTTATCTGCTGGCGGAAATGTTCATGGTTGCCGTCATAATAAATCAGAATTTTATTTCCGAGGATGCGGGTAACCCCACCGATATTACCGTTTTCCGAATGTAAATCTTCCAACCCGATATTGCTTTGCTTAAGATCAGTCAGTTTGTTAAAAACCATAAATTGCAGGCGGCCGGAAGTTTTATAGTCAAACAGATGTTCAATATCTTCAATTTCCTTATCGGCATTTTTACCCGTAAAAGCGGCAAGTTCCTGTCCGCCCAGATAAAAATACACATCGAAATTTTTAAAGCGGTAAAATGTCCATAAAAAATCATTGTACTGAACACGATTTTTCCCAAACTCCTGTTGTGAGCCGCGGTAAAACTGTGCAGGCAACAGCGTAAAACAAAAAAGAAATTGCAAAAGATAAAAAACAAAAACTTTAATCGTCCTGTTATTCATAATTCAATACTCAATATGCGAATTTAGTGAATTAGGAGCGAAGGAGATTAAAAATAACCGTAATAATTATTTGAATTCTGACCGGTCAAACAAAAAACCTTATAAGCCAATTAACGCTTTATATTTAGCATCATTTAATAAACCTGCCGATTCAGATACATCAGTCATTCTTAATTTAATCATCCACCCTTCTCCGTAAGGATCTTGGTTCACCGATGCCGGATTCAATTCCAGGTTTGGATTGCGCTGCAGAACTTCACCGCTTACGGGCATGAACAAATCCGAAACAGTTTTAACAGCTTCAACAGTCCCGAAAACCGTTTCTTTATCTAACGTTTCTCCAACCGTATCAATTTCCACAAAAACAATATCACCGAGTTCGCTTTGAGCAAAATCAGTTATACCAATGGTGGCGGTGTCACCTTCAATGTGAACCCATTCATGGTCTTTAGTATAGAAGAGATGTGAAGGAATATTCATAATATATAAAGTTTATGTTGTTTAATCTAAATATCAAAATCAGAATTACTGAGCAAGAATAAAACGAATGGTAAATCCAAATTCTGTTCTTGTTGTTGGGAATGAAGTCGAAATCAGCGGGGTGCTACCTTCTCTTTCGAAATACGCCCGTACATTAAACCGTTCGTTTATTGCATAATCGGCAGCGGTTTTAAAAGAGAAAACATTTAACCCTGCCGTTGGCTGATCAATATTTTCAAGGAGCTTGCGCAGGATGGTACTGTTTTTACGGTACGACACATCGGCTGTTAAATTCAACTCATTATTCAAAGTAATTTTCTTTCCGCCAAGCTTCAGGCGCCACTTTGGTTTAAACCGGTAGCCCGCACCAAAAGTAAATTCGGTTCCTTTTATTTCGGTCAATTGTACTCCGGCATACGTGAGAGAAAGGTTGCGGTCTTTCTTATATTCGAACCGGGTAGACAATTTATTTTTCCATGTGATATCCACCCCAATCAATGGAGTGAATTGTTCGGAAAGAGTTATTTGCTGAAGTTCGAATTCCGGAATAAAATTACCTACCTGGTCGCGCGCACTGCCATCAGGCTTGCGCAACAAACTGGTGGAATAAGAATTAATATTGTAGGTGGAGCGGTAACCATGCGTGAGGCTAATGCTCTGAAATAATTTTTTAGTAAAGGCAAGCTTTGACAATCCATCATAATTTATTCTCCAGTTTGGTAATGGAGTTTTTTGGAACAGATTTATTTTCATAGTAGAAGCATCTTTACCGCTATATGCAGAAAGAAATGCATAGGTTAATACTTCCTGTGCAGAGCCACCATATCCGTCATTGTATCCGGCAGAATCTAAACCTGAAGAC
>JBIOHJ010000144.1:0-7557 GCA_044448905.1 Bacteroidia bacterium
CTCCTATATATATACTATCGGTATAATAAGTTGTAACATCATTACTGTCTAAATTAAAATTCATGTATTGCATACCCGATTGTGAGTAGCTTATGTTTTGCGGGGCGGCAATATCCGAAACCCCCTGGCTTGCATTGCACATGGTTTCGAATTTGATTAATATGAAATTAGGAGGATTGTAATCACAAATAAACCCGCGCCATGCTGATGTATCATTATCCCTGAACAGATCAAAGCCTGAAGGTGAAACCATGGATGAAGGCGCTGCGAAATACCCGGTTACGGGTGCAGGATTAAAAATATCGTTTCCGAGAACAAGCTGTTGAATTACGCTGTTTTGATTTGCAACCGACCATACATGCCATTTGGTTCCATCCAAAACTACATTTACACCTCTTGGTGAACTTACCGGAACGGTAAAGGCGTGTAAAAATACCGGTGTGCCTGACATGCTGGTGCCGAAATCAATAACCGCAATTTTGTGAACGTCTTCCTGCGATACAAAGCCTGCATATTTACCCGAAACACAATCGTAAACAATATCTATACTGCTTGCATTATTATTGGGCAGAATATTATAATAGGTAATATTTGAAACCGCATTACCTAACGAGTTTCCGAATTCCCATTTACACAGGGAACTGTTAGTAACGCTCCCGGTAATTATATAAAACAGATTATTGTCTTTTACAATTTTAATTCCGCGCGGAGTACTGAAGCCGGGGTCGGTGAAGGCGGTAGTAGTATATATATTGGCAGTGATGTTAGGTCCCAAATCAAACCGTACCATTTTATTTCCTGAGGCTCCCCCGTCCTGGTCGGTGGCAAACACATACCAGTTACTGCCATCTTTATATACATCAACCCCGAAAGGGCTTGCAAAACCGGCAGCGTAATTAAACATGCCGAGAGGAGCATTATCAATCGAATTACCATAATCAATTCTCCATACAATACCCAAATTTACCACTGCAAAAAAAGCATGGTAGTTTCCATTATCATACACAACCTTAACATTTGCTACTCCATAATAACCATTGGGATTTGGAATGGTATATCCGGTAGGAATCGAGTCGAGGTCACCGGTGCAAAAATCCCAATGATAACTTTGCCCTCCGGGCGATGTATAGCCGATATTAAACGGCACATTTGCACATGCCGTATCGGGAACATTAAAACCAATAGGGCACTGCGAATAACTCCCGAAAGCTTTAAATAACAAAACAAAAATTACGGGCAAATACTTTTGCATAAATTTGGTAGGTGAGGTTAAAGCAAAAATAACAATAATAAAATGTGAAATATTAACTATGCGACTCCTTTTTGCGTCAAACAATGTTGATAAACTGCATGAAATACGAAAAATCATGCTTTTGAGTTACGAAATTGTCTCATTAAATGATGTGGGCTTTACTGAGGAATTACCCGAAACCGGAACTACCCTTGAAGCGAACGCCATGCAAAAAGCAAAATATGTATTTGATAAAATAAACCCCGCCTATATCGGGGCAGGTTGTTTTGCTGATGATACGGGGCTTGAAGTGGACGCTTTAAACGGCAATCCCGGAGTGTACAGCGCACGTTATGCGGGCATGAATAAAAATGCAAATGACAATATACAGAAATTGCTCAATGAATTAAAAGGTAAGCAAAACCGCAACGCGCAATTCCGTACCGTGATTGCAGGCATCATTAATGGAAAAGAAATTTTTTGTGAAGGAGTCATTAAAGGTGAAATATTACAAGCCAAAAAAGGCGAAAACGGATTTGGCTATGACCCGGTATTTAAACCACATGGTTACAATTGTTCGTTTGCTGAAATGACTTTAGAAGAAAAAAACAAAGTAAGCCACAGGGCAATTGCAATCGGTAAGTTTATTGAGGCATTGAGGAAATTATGATTTGTGAATCGTGCACTGTTGAAAACTCCACTTCAGACTTTAAACTTTAAACTTTAAATTTATCCCTATTGCCTAATTTTGCTAACAGCAATTTAGAAATGAAACTACGTATTGGAATAATTTTTGGCGGCTCATCGCGCGAGCGCGAAGTATCGTTTGCAGGCGGCAGAACAGTGTATGACAACCTCGATAAAAGTTTGTTCGAACCCGTTCCGCTTTTTGTTGACAGCTTCGGAAATTTAATTTTAATAAATTGGGAATATATTTATAAAGGCAGCATCCGCGATTTTTATCCGCCTGTTGAATTTATACCCTCCTCGGCAAACGGTTTCCAGGTTTATGCCGACAGCCTTGGCGAAATAAATTTACAGGACCAGATAAAGCTGATTAATAAAATAGGCACCCGCGTTGAACCTTCTGCCTTAACTGAATTAATTGATTTTGCTTTTTTGTGTTTGCATGGCAGTGATGGCGAAGACGGGCGCATACAGGGTTTGCTTGAGTATTATCGCCTGCCCTTTTCCGGTTCAGGAATTCTTTCATCCGCTATCGGTATGAATAAAGCTGTGCAGAAACAGCTGATGAAAAACGCGGGCTTTAACATTCCCGGCTACGTGACTATTGACCGTAACGAGTGGATAAATGCAAAGACCAAAGAATCGTTTTTTGAAAAAATAAAATCAACCATCGGTTTTCCTTTTGTCGTGAAATCTGCCAACCAGGGATCATCAATTGGTGTGAGCGTTATACGCGAAGATAGCTTACAGCAATTTATTGATGCGGTTAATAAAAGTTTTTTTGCTCATCATCTTAAAAAACAAAACTGGGACGCATTAAATTATGATGGGAAGATAGAATTCATAAAAACGCTGTGCGATATTCGCGAAGGAATCGGGATACCTGTTAAAATAGAAAGTAAAATAATTGCCCATCCCGAAGAATTGTTTTCTGTGATTAAACAACTGTTCTCAGAAAACGAAACTGAAATTTTTATTGAAAGCATAGATGGCGAAAGCCATGTGCTGGCAGAATCATTTATTGAAGGCAAAGAGTTTTCGTGCATCGTTATTGAAAATACCGATGGCACACCGGCAGCGCTTCCGCCAACCGAAATCCGTAAAGGCGGTGAGGTTTACGACTACCAGTCGAAATACCTGCCGGGGCTTTCACGAAAAATAACTCCTATAAATTTACCGGATGAATTGATTGAAAAAATTCGCAGCGAATGTGAACGGTTATTTTCAAATCTATTTTTTAAAGTGTATGCCCGCATTGACGGTTTTATTATCGATAGCGGAAAAATTTTTCTCAACGACCCCAACACCACTTCGGGCATGATGCCTTCTTCTTTTTTCTTTCACCAGGCTGCCGAAATCGGGTTGAATCCTTCACAGTTTATCACTTACATAATTCGTACTTCGTTAGAAGCGCGGATCAAAGATTTTAAAACGTATTGTCATCTCCCCTATCTTCTCAGGAAGCTCGATCACCGTGTCAGCGAAAATAAATCGTCTGCAAAAACAAAAACAAAAATTGCTGTGATTATGGGCGGTTATTCAAGTGAACGCCACATCTCGGTTGAAAGCGGTAGAAATGTTTATGAAAAGCTTTCCTCTTCCGAAAAATACGAACCTGTTCCGATCTTTCTCACTGCAAACCAGCAGCCCGCTAACGGATATTCTTTATTTCAAATCCCAATTAATATTCTTTTGAAAGACAATGCCGATGATATCAGGGAAAAAATCGAACATTACAAAGTTCACCCGATAGTTCAAAAAATAATTGCGCAATGTGCAGGCATCAATAAACGTTTTGCTTCAGCATCAAATCTTATTGCTCCTGTCAAAATTTCTTATGAAGAGCTGGCTAAGATGGTGGATGGGGTTTTTATTGCCCTTCATGGTCGTCCGGGTGAAGACGGGCAGGTGCAACGTGAATTAATTAAAGTGGGGTTACCTTTTAACGGCTCTGGTACAGATTCTTCTCAAATCACAATAGATAAATTTCAAACAACCGAAATTTTAATGAGCAATGGTTTACATGCTGCACATCACATGTTGGTGAAGGAAGATGAATGGAGGCATGATCCCTCGGCAATGGAAGAAAAAATATTAAAACAATTTCAATTTCCCTTTATTGCCAAGCCGGTTGATGACGGATGCAGTTCGGCAGTAAAAATGATTCGCAATGAAAATGATTTTCATGCTTTCGCTGAAATGATATTCCGCAAAACTCCGGAGCACGTACCGGCTGCTGCTGCGCTTTTAAAAATAAAAAAGAATGAAGAGTTTCCGCTGAAGAAATATTTTTTAGTTGAAGAATTGATTTCAAAAAACGATGCTTCGCATTTTCTTGAAGTAACAGGCGGATTGCTCACGCATTATCACGACAACGGTACCATTGAATATGAAATCTTCGAAGCTTCAGAAGCACTTTCGGAAGGTGATGTGCTTTCGCTTGAAGAAAAATTTCTTGCCGGTGAAGGGCAAAACATAACACCTGCCCGTTACAGTAAAGATCCACGCCTGAACCGTTTCATTTCAGACAAGGTAAGATTGGAACTGGAAAAAGCAGCACGTTTATTAAAAATTGAAGGCTATGCACGGGTAGATGCTTTTGTAAGAATAAAAAACGATGATTTGGTGGAAGTGGTTTTTATCGAAATCAACTCCTTGCCGGGGATGACACCTGCCACCTGCATTTTCCACCAGGCTGCACTGGCAAATTACAAACCTTTTGATTTCATTGACCGCATCCTTGATTTCGGATTTCAACGAAAACAAAAAGGGAGAAGTATCAAAAAATAAAGTTCAACTTACCTTACCGTTGAACTATCATACTTATTTCTCCGCAATTTTCAATTTATCAAAAGTATTGTTCTGAATAGACTCAATAGTTTTTTGAAAGATAGTATTTATGTCATTAATTATCCAAAAATAAGCATCGGTATTCCTGAATAAGTCGCGGGCAACTAACGCCTTGAGCTGGGTTTGAATAAGCAAAGAAGAAATTTTCCATCCCTCTTCATCTTTTTTTACTTCTTTCTTTTCAGCGAAAGCAAAGAATTCATCCATAAATTTCTGGTCAGTGACAAAATTTTCTTTGAAAGCCGAAATGTTTGTATAAGCAGCTGTTAGTTTGCTTCGATTTTTGTCTACATATATAAGTATAAATTCATTAAGAATCCCTTTCCGCTGCAGGTCACGATAATAGTTGCTGAAAATAGTTGTATCAAGCGGAACAAAAACATCAGGCATAATTCCTCCTCCGCCATAAACCGTACGCCTTGCATTGGTAAAGTATTTTAATGAATCGCTGAAGTGGATGCTGTCGGCACTGAACAATTCACCTTTCTCCCTCCGATTACTGATATCAAGATCGTAATCTTCATCGCCTTTCTCGTACGATTTCTGAATACATCTTCCTGACGGAGTATAATAGCGCGCCACAGTTAACCTCACAGCGGAACCATCAGGCAAAGGAAAAGGTTTTTGCACCAACCCTTTCGCAAACGATCTTCTCCCTACTATTAATCCTCGGTCCCAGTCCTGAACAGCACCCGAAACAATTTCGCTTGCTGAAGCCGAGTATTCATCAATCATAATGGCTAATTTTCCTTTCTCCCACCCACCGGTTGCCGTTGAAAAAGATTCCTGCCTTGGCTGGTGAATCCCTTCGGTATAAACAATTCTTTTTCTATCAGTAAGAAACTCATCAGCAAGTTCAATGGCGCGATTGAGGTAACCACCACCGTTATTCGTTAAATCAAGCACCAGGCTTTTCATTCCTTCATCTTTCAGTTTTTTTAATGCTTCGCGGAATTCATCCACCGTTGTATCCGCAAACCGGCTTACTTTAATATAGCCCACTTCAGGGGTTATCATGTGTGATGCATCCACACTATAAAGAGGAATTTTATCGCGTGTAATTGTAAAATCAATCAGCTCCGGTTCACCTCTGCGGAATATGCCCACCGTTACTTTAGTTCCTTTATCACCACGAAGCTTTTTCAACACCATGTTATTAGTGATTTTTATCCCCGCAACAACGGTATCCTCAATTTTTACAATCCGGTCACCGGCAAGTATGCCCACTTTCTCAGAAGGGCCTCCGCTGATAGTGTTAGTCACAAGAATGGTATCTTCCAGAATATTAAACTGGATTCCGACACCTTCAAATTTTCCAACAAGCGGTTCGTTGGCATCTTTCAGCTCATCAGCCGGAATATACACAGAATGCGGATCTAAATCCTGCAACACAGCACGTATGGCATCATCAGTAATTCTTTTTTCACTTACCGTATCCACATAGGCATACTGAATCATTTGCAGCAATGCATCAAATTTCTGGCTTTGCTTATTTTGTGCTTCAACACTTATCGGTACTAATATTAACGTTATTGCGATAACAACAAAAAGCCTTGAAGCAACCATTATTAAAATCTTTTTCATATCAATAAATTATTTATCTCAAAGTAACGAAATTTTCCTACGGTAATTATGAATTTTAAATAAGTTTAAACACATGTTAATGTGAAGAAATTAAATCTGAGAAACCATCCATGCTTTATGCCACTGCCGGAATATTCCACTTCTGAAACTTCCGGTTTTCTTTTATCCAGTGCCAGAAATTTCTGAATGAATCGGTGTGGCGGTAATCATGCATGGTGATTGCAATAAAAAACAAATAAATGATGCGCGGGTTCGTTGCCCTGTTCAATACGATTAAGGTAAACATAGTAATTCCGAGATCGCCAAAGTGGTTAAATTCCAAAACATCTTTAAGCGCCTGCCTCGGAATAATCAATGAAAAATGTCCCTTGCGTTTTTCGTCAGTGAGTTTTATTTTTCCGCTCCATGGGTTGTAATAAATGAATTTATTATCCAGGTCAAAACTAAAACCACCGGGAAATAAAATACAGAATAAAATCCGGTTGCGGTTCATTTTGTGGCGGAGTTTTTCAATATCTTCATTGCTAAATACAGCGGTTTTATCGCGCTCCTCAAACTCGCGCGCTTTCTTAATGTATTCTTCGGGATGGTGGTTATATTGTTTCTGATCTTTTGAAGTAAAAGTAAAAGTTGAAAGATCGAGCTTAGAATAAGGAGGAACGAATTGTGTTTTGCAGTTCCAGTATTTTTTTACATCATCAAACGACACTTTAAATGAATTTGCCCAGTCGGAATCAGTCCGGTAAAAAATTACCTGGCTGGCAAAAGGCATGTAATAATCAATCTTCAGCAAATTACAGTTGCCGCATATGTATAGGATGTAATCTTTTTTATCCTTCATACTTACACGTTTCGCATTTTTCAAAAAGCTGTTTACAATACTTGCAGGCGAATAACTGCTTAGTAAAATTCTTTTTTTACCTGCCGGACAAAACTGTTCTAAATACGCAGCCAGCTGCTTCCACTGATTCTTTGCCGGCTTTGCATCGTTTTGGTTAATGATAAACGCTGAAGGTGTATCTATGAGCAGCACGCTGTCATCATTATATAAAGGAATACTGAGCACACGTATTTCATTTGTCAATTGATGCCATTTTAAATATTCCAGAGCTTTTGCATTTTTTCCAATCTCAGCTAAGAATTTTGTAATGTTTTCCTCGGGAAGCTTTGGAGCAAGAAACTCAATTTTATTGCTCATCCTCCGA
>JBIOHJ010000145.1:0-7486 GCA_044448905.1 Bacteroidia bacterium
ATCAATAACAAGAACCACACTGTCTACAGCGGTGAGTGTGCGGTAGGTGTCTTCGGCAAAATCTTTATGACCGGGCGTATCGAGCAGGTTGATGATAAGATTTTTATATTCAAAGCTCATCACTGATGTAGCAACCGAGATGCCGCGCTGCTTTTCAATCTCCATAAAATCGGATGCGGTTGTTTTTTTAATCTTGTTTGATTTTACCGCACCCGCAACCTGAATGGCTCCGCCAAACAAAAGAAATTTTTCAGTGAGGGTAGTTTTTCCCGCATCAGGATGACTGATGATCGCAAAAGTTCTTCGTTTGTTGATTTCGTGTTTGTAGGGCATATTAAAATTTAAGCGTGCAAAAGTATTTAAAAAAGGAAAGTTCAGATACTTTCCTGTCATTTAAGGCTCTGAAGGCGCACAATTAATACCTACCTCCAATTTTTCTCAGGTTCCATTCCGAGCGATTACTATATTGAGGAAGCGATTCCGGAGCTTTTATTACAGCAGATGTATCATTTAATGATTTCAGAAATGAAATGATGTCGCTGATTTCTTTTTCGGATAAATTCAATTTACCGGCATCCAGTGTCTGGTTAGGAATAGTCAACCCTAATCCTGCTCCTCCGCCTTCATTGTAAAAATGCAGCACTTCATTCAGCGAATTGAAATTTCCATTATGCATGTAAGGTGCTGTTAGCTCTGCATTTCTCAGTGTGGGTGTTTTAAACGCAAACAACTGGAAGGGTATTCTTGTTGTACTGAATTTTCCCGAATCAGAAGACAGGACGGGTGAAATCGTATCAAACTTTTCGGTCGTTCCGATAACTTCCGATTCCGATGACATATAAAACGGGGGAACTGTTCCATTAAATAATGGAATATAATGACAAGTAGCGCATTTGGCTTTTCCAGCGAAAAGATTAAACCCGTTTTCCTGTTCTTTATTTAATTTCTCAACATCACCCTGCATAAATTTATCGAAATCTGAATTAAGCGAAACAAGCGTCAGTTCATAAGCAACAATTGCCTGTTTAATTAATTCAGAAGTAATGCGGCCGGGAAATCTTCCTTCAAACGCGTTTTTAAATTGCTGCTTATACTCATCGCTTTCATTCAGCTTTAAAGCCGCATCCTCAAGGTTGGTGTGTAATTCATTTTCATTGCTCAGTACATCTTCAATTTGCTGTTCGAGCGAACGCGAACGGCTGTCATAAAAAAATTTCTGCTGCAAAACAGCATTCAGTAATGAAGGTGTATTTCGTTTCAATAACCCCGCATGATCGAATGAAAAATTCTTTGAAGCATTATCGGCAAAGGCTTTTGAAGGCTGATGGCACGAAGCGCATGCACGCTGGTTATTGCCTGAAAGCAGGGGCTCAAAAAAAAGCAATCGTCCGAGGGCAGCCTGTTTATCCGTAAAAAGAAGAGCAGGGTAGCTTGAAAAAAATTGCGTACTGATGGCATCCTTCGCAAAAATGTTCTCTGCTTTCATATTATACCCCATCATTTTCGTAGGGGGTTGAATTTGCAATTCGTTTTGAATTTCTTTCAAAAGCGATGCAAGAGGCAAATAAAATTGCCTGATGTATTCGATGCGGTTAAAATCATCAAACCTGTTATGTAGTATAAGATATGCTGAGGCATTGTCAATTGCTGAATTAAATCGTTTTGTCAAATCGCTTTCCGGGTTTTCAAATGACCGGTATAAAATATTTATTCCTTCTTTGATTCCCTTTAACGAATAAAAGGATTCTGCGATTCCAAGTTTGGAATAATTGTTATCGAAGCCGGTAAGATTGAAAATAATAATCCGCTCATTTTCCAAACGCAGGCAATGCATAAAACTTTCCGGTGTAATAACGTTCTGCTTAACAGCTTCGCGGATATTTTTGAGATTATTTTTTATACCCGCAAAAACGGTGCGAATAGAATCATTGTCAATTTGAGGTGAAGTATAGATCAAACTTTCTGCAAGCTGGAACCCTTCGGCATTGTGAACAGGTTCCGAAGTCAGGTCATCTCCTTCCACTTCGGGGACAAGCGGGCCATTAATCAGCCGTGCATCGTAAGGATAATTGTGTTCAATAAAAAATTCAACCTGTTTATATTGAAATCTTGTTTGTTCAAATAGTTTCTTCAGTTGTGAAAGCCGTTGTGCAGTATTTTTTTTCTGAAGAAATAAATCCATCCGGGTTACAGAAGTAATAGCTGAATCCATCTTTGCAATATACCAGTTGGAAATATTTTTTTCATCCGGAACATATACCCGTTGTGAAAATGAAAAAAGGAGGGTACTCACTGCTATCAGCGTGCCTGTTATATTTAATTTATCGCGAAAGAAAATTTTTACCATGTAGACGGGAACAAATGTAATAGTAAGCTGGGATAGTTTGTTAACCTGTCAGGTGAAATATGAAGCAGAATCCCGGAAGCTTTATATTTGCATACTCAAACTTGTCAGGAACTTCGCGTCCGATGTTTCGTGACAGGTGAAATAACAAAACCACATACTATGAAAAAAAATTTACTGACTCTTTTTATCTGCATGCTATTCGGGGGAATTTACGCACAGGTTCCTCTTCCGTATTCTCAGGATTTTGAAAGCACACTGTTTCCGCCAACAGGCTGGCAAACATTCCCAATCGGTTCACCAATTAATTGGGTTCGTGATACTACAGCCAGCGGCTATGGAATCGGAATAGCATGTACCAGCTTTGATAATTACAATACTCCTGCCGGAAGCTATTATGGAATTCGTCTGCCCTCAATGAATTTTTCAACAGTTACTCAACCTTACATTCGTTTTGACATTGCGTACGCACAGCGTATGGCGGGAGGCTCGGACATATTTGGCTTATGGTGGTCAAATAATGGAAGCAGCAATTGGCAGAACCTCCAAAATTACTCGGGGAGCAATCTTGCTACCGCTCCGCCAACTCCTATTTTGTTTGTTCCTTCGGCAAGCCAATGGCAGACTAAAACTCTTTCTCTCGCATCGCTTGCGGGATTGCCGTTTGTACGTCTCGCCATCGAAGACGATTGTAATCATGGCAACAAGATTTATTTTGATAATGTAATTGTATTTGATTCCGCAACGGTAGGAATAGATGGCATTAATAACCCGGATCAATTCCAGGTTTATCCTGATCCATTCAGCTCTTTCATAAATATTGTTTCAAATTCTAATCAAAAAATTATAAGAGCCGAACTCTTTAATTCAATTGGAATACTGGCAGCCTCCATTAATAAAGAGCATTCGATTTTTATATTTGAAAACCTTTCTCATTTGTCTGAAGGAATTTATCTTCTCAAAATTTATTCAGAAAATGGAACAACGATTAATAGAAAAATAATGAAACGCTGATCTGTGCGGGTGCTGCACAAAATCCAGAAAAAATTACTTTCGCTTTAAATTAAAAACCCTGCACAATTTTATTAATGAAAAAAATAATTAAATCAGAAAATGCCCCCAACCCTGTTGGACCTTATAGCCATGCTGTACTTTCCGGAAAAACTATTTATACTTCGGGGCAGGTAGGCATTGATCCGAATACAGGCAAGCTTGTTATTGGAGATATTAAAGATGAAACAAGACAGGCAATGCAAAATTTAAAATCCATTCTTGAAACAGCCAACGCAACAATGAGCAATGTTGTAAAGGCTACAATTTTTTTAAAAGACATGAATAATTTTGCTGCAATGAATGAAGTGTATGGAAGTTTTTTTGATTCAGGTTTCCCTGCAAGAGAAACGGTGCAGGCTGTGCGTTTACCGGTAGATGCAAACGTGGAAATTTCGGTAGTTGCGGTTTTAGATTAAAAGTTTATTTATTTCACTGCACAAGCCACATTAGAATCTCCGATGGAACCAGAAGACGCTGAAGGGACAGAAACTTGCTTGGTACATCTTCGTCACTTTCGTTAAGGCAATACTAAATGAGAATGGGAGGGAGAACATAAATGCAGCCGGTTTATACTTCCAACCTGATTGCGTAAGGTATTACTTCGCCTGTTTCTAAATTTCTTTTTAAAAGCCGCAGATACATTGCCCAGCAGTAAGATGAAATACGAAAATGCTCATTAAGTTTCGGCCATCCTGTATGATAAAATTTTACCTGGTTTCCGCCTTCGGCATCTGAGATGATAAAACCAACCCGTGTGCTATTCCAATCTGTGTCCGCTTCCTTCATTTCGAGTTCAAATTCTTTTCCGGCAATACATTTTGTAACAACGGCTTTCCAATTATATCCCGGGCCAAACCCTAATGAATATTCTTCACCTATTGCCGGTTTACCTGAAGATTTTTCTGTCCACCAGGTATCCAATCCTGATGGCTTGGAAACTCCGTAAAAAATTTTATATGCGGTAGCCTTAATAAAAAAATCATGATAAATGTTATTCATATTTTTTATATGTCAAATTACGGTTGGCGTTCCTCATGAACAATTTCATATTTTAGACCCTCCCAATCCTTAAAAAAAAGCGCATAGTAACTTTCGCCATGCTGTGGATAGAACTTTGGCGGATCAATTATGTTGGCTCCTGTTTCTTTTATCTTCAGGTATAGCTGATCAACCTCCGCGCGGGATGTTGCTTTAAATGCAAGATGATGGAGCGCTCCCGGTTTTCTGCGGTGAATGTTATTTTCTTTAAAAGCTTCTCTTGGCGAGTTAATGCCAAAGATCAATAGCGGATGAAAATACTCCACTACATCAAATTCATGCGCTACCACTTTACCTTTTGATTTGCGGTTAAGATCAAACCCTAAAATGGGCATCAATTTATCATAGAAAGGTTCTGCAACCTTCATGTCCTTTACGGTTATTTGTATATGGTCAATAATTGGTTTCATTTTTTACAACTCTTGATGTTGCTGTTCTGTATGATGTATAATGAAGAAGAGGGCATCCCACCACTGGCGGGATGAGCCAGCCCGCGCAAAGAGAAGTAAAAAAAAGAAGGGTTTAAATGCTCTCATGTTTAATTATGCTGTCCCGAGTACTCGGGATTTTATTAAAAGTACCACCGATCGTTTATCAAAGCGCTTCTCTTTTTTATTTCTTTTAATCTATCTGTTAATAGCATACTCTACTGTTCGTCCGAAGCCGTGTTATTTCGATAATACGTTTCTCTATTTGAAATGAAATATTAAGGGGAAAATAAAAATCACAATAATTGTCCATAAGATGTAAATGGGCAGAAACATGGATATTGAATTTTCAACTTCACTGATGTCTGCCTTTTTTGAAATATTTTTAAAAAACCGGAAAGTTACCATTAACAGATTGGTCAGCATAAGTATATTCGCTCCTAAAACCGCAAGCCGGTTTGGAGTCATTCCCCACTCTGAAATTCTAAATAGAATTGCAGAAAGAGCAATCCCGTTTACTATAGCGGTGACTATTGATAAAGCAAACAGAATAAAACTGCCTGTGCGGTTTTCGTTCTTCTTAGATGTTGCAGCAACTGAAAATAAAATAATGGCCATAACACCGATTAAGAGCAAATTAAATATCATTAAAAAATCTCTGTCTTTGTATGGGTCTTTTCCGGAAGAGAAAATTGCTGCCAGATAAACAACCAGCGTAATCAAAACCAAAGGGCTGAATATTTTTGCAATAACAGGTGAAACCCTGTTAACCAATTGAGGATTTGTTTGCGTTATAAAAGTTGCAACTATTGGCACTGCGGGAAGACCGAATATAACAATATAGTCAAAATAAAATTTCTCAATATTAAAACCAATGACTGAAAACAGCCCGATAGTAATTCCTGTGAGCATTCCTCCTGCAATAAGGATGAGTCCAGACATTATTACCAGGTCGCCATTGTATCTCAAGAAGTCAAGTCTTTTAGGATAATCCTTTATGTTGTCGCCCACATACGTAAACCCTAAAACAGACCACAAAAAAAGCGGCAGGTGAATGCACGATAAAATCAGGGTGTCGCTTTTATCATCTGCAGGTAACAGGTTGATGAAGATTAGAGCAATCAAAAATGCCACTCCTGCCAGTACCATTTTCTTTATTGAAAGACTCTTTCTCCAAATGAAGTAAGTTGTTAATATCGGGAAAATGATTAACCCTGCATTCCTCTGATAAAAGACTTCAGCATTAAGATTGAATAATGCAGGAAACTTTGCAATAACTCCGGCTATTAAAGCAGCAATTATTACAAAGGTTAATTCTTTACTGCTGCCCCAGGATATTTCTGAACTTTCGTAATTCAGTCTTTCATTCCAATAGTCCGCAAGTTTATTGTCCGTTAGTTCAGGGTAAATTAAATTGAACTCTGTTTTAAAAGCAGTCTTATTGTCACGGTACAATTTTTCGAGCTCCCTGGGATTGTCAATGTTTGTTAATATGTCCATAATAATTAATATTTGATGTTTGTTCGTTTTATGCAGCCGGCTTCCCTTTTTTGTTGATTTAGAAAGTGCTTTGAAATGCAAAGTAAAAACAAATTTTTGAACTGTGCAAGAAAAATTTAAAAAAAATTACAACAGGAAGGGGGGTAGGTATAAAAAACTTACAGGAACTCATAAAACCAATAACAACAGCAATTAGAATTAAGAACGTGAGTTTCAGGTTAACACTGCCGTCAAAGAGTTGCCGATAACGAAGAAGAGGTTAAATGCTCCCATGTTTAATTACACTACACTGTTTATTAGGGGCAAAAGTTAGTGGGCTTTTGAGCCAGCCTTCAACCTTAGGATTCATTTTACTCTTTGTTCCCGCACATGCGGGATTATTTTGTTACAACCTTAATGAGCCACGGAATCCCCTGGCAGCATAGTAAGATTCTGCACCGTTGTGACCCACGAAGACTCTGCCGTAGCGGAAATCAGCATAGATAGCACCATCGAGCTTTCTAATATCAGAAGGTGTTTTCAGCCAGCTCGATGTTTTCGCATCGAAGTTTCCAAGTTTCTGCAACTCCAGATATTGTTCTTCTGTTAAAATTTCAATACCCATGGCAGCAGCCATATCCATAGCGCTATTTTTCGGTTTATGTTCTTTCCTTGACTCCAGCGCTTCGCGGTCGTAACAAACGCTTCTGCGGCCATTAGGGCTTTCAGCTGAACAATCATAAAAAATATATTCACCCGCCTTTTTATCATGGTCAACAACATCGGGTTCACCACCGGTTCTTTCCATTTCACTGAGCGACCAAAGTTTTCCGGTATCGGCTTCCATCCCGCATAGGCGGGACTGTACTTTAGTCCATTCAAGACCTTTATGGCGGCTCATGTTTTTCTCAAAACGCGTTTTCAATACTTTGAGTAATTCTTCACCTTGTTCCGGTGACAATCTCTTTTTATTTCCCATTGTCATAATGTGTTATTTTTATTTCTTTTAATTTTAATGTTAGCTGCAATGATGCCTGCCACTACAAGTAGAATTGTAATCAGGATATTCATTTATTATTTTTTCTTATTTATTGCAAATATCAATGCTGAAGAAATAATACACATTACTAAAGCACTAATGATA
>JBIOHJ010000146.1:0-7465 GCA_044448905.1 Bacteroidia bacterium
ACGAAATTCGTATGGAAACTGTTTTTGAAGCCATTCATCAGTCAACCATAATTAAAGCAATGATGGAAGCGCATCCTTATGAAGAGGTGGCTTATGATATTTACCCGCTCGATAATGTTTATCAAAAAGCAGGCTCTGGTATGATTGGTTACCTTGAAAATGAAATGGAAGAAAAAGATTTTCTTGCACACATCAAGAGTACGATGAAGACTTCCTCTATCCGCCATACGCGGCTTACAGGAAAAAAAGTTAATAAAGTTGCTGTTTGCGGAGGAGCGGGCAGTTTTCTTCTGAATGATGCCATAAATAAAGGAGCACAATTCTTTATTTCGGCTGATTTCAAATACCACCAGTTTTTTGATGCCGATAACAGGTTAGTAATTGCCGATATCGGGCACTATGAAAGCGAGCAGTTTACCAAAGAGTTGCTGTTTGATTTACTTAAAGATAAATTTCCTACATTTGCGCTCCATTTTACGGAAATCAATACTAATCCTGTCTATTATTTTTAAACAGTTAAAGAGATAAAAGCCTGATAATCTTAATGTCAGGGGAAAAAGTATTGACTTGAACAGCAAACATTGAAAAACCGATTCTGAAACAAACAATGGCAACCAAAACATCAACAAGAAAGACTTTAAAATCCAAATCGGCAATTCCGCCTGTAGAGCATAAAATATCTGATTACAGCGAGATTCCGAAACTCAATTTTGTAATAAAGTTTTTTACTCCCGAAAAAGGCGAGGCTACCATTGAACAAAAATTACTTGCGCTTTACCAGCTTCAGCAGATAGATTCACAGATTGACAAAATCCGTGTTATAAGGGGTGAACTGCCTATGGAGGTTTCTGACCTGGAAGATGAAGTGCTTGGACTCCAAACCCGGATTAATAATTATATCGAAGAAGCAAAAGTTTTGCAGGAGCAGATTAATAATAAAAAGCAGTCAATTAAGGATGCCACTTCGCTCATTAAAAAATACTCATCGCAGCAAAGCAATGTAAAAAATAACCGCGAATTTGAATCGCTAAATAAAGAGACTGAATTCCAGCAGCTGGAAATTCAGCTTTCCGAAAAAAGAATTAAAGAATACGCTGCTGAATACAATGCTAAAATAGCAATCATTGAAGCTTCGAAACAAACGTTGGAAGAACGGGTAAATGATTTGAGAAATAAAAAAGGAGAGCTGGATAATATTATAGCCGAAACTGAAAAAGAAGAAGAAAACCTTTCTAAAAGTTCGGAGAAAGCTTCTTCGATAATTGAATCGAGGCTGCGCAATGCCTACAGTCGGATCCGCACGAATGCGCGAAATGGCTTGGCTGTGGTAACAATTGAAAGAGATGCATGCGGGGGCTGCTTTAATAAAATTCCACCGCAACGTCAGCTCGACATCAGGCAGCGAAAAAAAGTTATTGTTTGCGAGCATTGCGGGCGAATCCTCGTTGACAGCCACCTGCTTGATTTACTAAAATGATGCAGTGAAAAAAAATATAGAGGATTTCTGAAAAGAAATCCTTTTTTTTTGACCTTTGGTGTTCAGCAAATGAACAGATATATACTATTCATTTTAATTTTTTTTGCGGGAGCAAGTACATGCCATGCTGAATTTGTTTTTACTGCCGGTTGCTCACGTGCTTATACTGAAGTGATGAATCTAAATTTTGTAAATGCGAGAAAGATTCTTGAAACGGAAGAAAAATCAAACCCTAGGAATTTTATTCCTGAGTACATTGAAAGCTATATTGATTTTCTTACCGCTTTTATCTCTGAAGAAGAAAATGATTTTAAAAACCTGAAAACAAAACGGGCTGAACGGCTAAACCGGATTGAAGAAGAGAATGAAAACTCACCCTATTATTTGTTGGTAAAGGCCGAAATGAATTTGCAGGAAGCAGTTGTAAAAATAAAATTTGAAGAATACCTGACCGCAGCGATTGAATTCAGAAAAGCATACCGGCAGCTTGAATCCAACCAGGAAAAATTTCCTGATTTTGTTCCTAATAAAAAATGTCTTGGAATACTTCATGCGCTTATCGGGGCTGTGCCTTCAAACTTTAAATGGGCAACTAATTTATTGGGCTTTAGAGGAACCATTCCGCAGGGATTAAATGAGCTTCGCGATTTGTTAAAAATTTCGGAAACCGATGCAAACTATACACACCTGTATGATGAAACCATAATAATGCTGATGTTTTTTGAATTTCATTTGCTTGAGAATAATCAATCGGCAATGGAACTGGCAGGAAAAATTGAAGACAAAAAATTAAACCAGCTTCATTTGTTTGCTTTGGTTAGTATTTATCTTTACTCGGCACAAAATGAAAAATGCATTGAACTGCTCAGCCATCGGGTTAAAAACAAAGATGAGTTTCCGCTTCATTATCTCGATTTTATGCTTGGCATGGCAAAGTTGAATAAACTCGACATGAGCGCTGGACCTTATTTTGAATCCTATACTCAGAATTATAAAGGAGAAAGTTTTGTAAAAGCAGCATACCAGAAACTTGGATGGATAGGTTTATTAAATGGAGATACAACCGCATATTTTTTAAATATGAAATCCGCCAAAGAAAAAAGTGACGATTTTACTGACGAAGATATACAGGCATTAAAGGAAGCCGAAGCGGGTGTAATACCAAATATTTATTTGCTGCGTGCGAGGTTATTGTTCGATGGCGGGTATTATGACCGTTCGGTTTCTGAAATTTCAGGCAAACCCATCTCCTGTTTTCCGAAATTCCGCGATCAATTGGAATTTACTTATCGCCTGGCACGTATTTATGATAAGCAGGGAAAAAAAGATAAAGCGATTGCAAACTATGAGAAGACAATTAAAAACGGGGAAGACTATAGGTTTTATTTTGCCGCTAACTCTGCATTATACGAAGGATTAATATATGAGAATTTATCGGATACCGTTAATGCAACGCGGTGTTATCAGAAATGCCTTTCGATGCGCAATCACGAATATCAAAACAGCATTGACCAGAAAGCAGAATCAGGATTGAACAGGCTAAACAGTAAACATTAATTGTAAATCATAAATCATAAACCAAACATGGATTTCCTTCCTCCCGAAATTGAAGCGTATGTTGAAAAATACACGCAGCCTGAACCGGAAGTATTAGCAGAGCTAAACCGCGATACCAACGCAAATGTTTTAGTACCGCGCATGCTTGCCGGGCATTTGCAGGGGCAGGTATTATCAATGCTCAGCAAAATGATACAGCCAAAAAAAATTCTTGAGGTTGGAACCTACACAGGGTATTCGGCAATTTGTTTTGCGCAAGGACTTCAGCCAGGTGGAGTTTTACACACCATTGACATTAATGAAGAACTGGAAGAAATGATAAAAAAATATTTTAAAAAAGCGGGGTTGGAAAATATTATTCAGCTTCATATTGGAAATGCGACAAAAATTATCCCTTCGCTGGAAGGACCTTTTGATATTGTTTACATTGATGCCGATAAAGAAAATTATTCAAACTATTATGATCTTGTTTTTGATAAGGTAAGAAATGGAGGATTTATTATTGCCGATAATGTTTTGTGGAGCGGCAATGTTATGAAACCCGAAAGAGAAATGGATGAAGAAACAAAAGCAATTGTTGCTTATTGTAAAAAGGTTCATAATGATGACAGAGTGGAAAATGTTATTTTTCCGATAAGGGATGGATTGATGATTGCACGAAAAAGATAATTGTGAAACCAAAAATTATTTTCCGCGCTGATGGTAACCGTTATATCGGTGTGGGGCATGTAATCCGTTCGCTTGCTTTAGCCGATATGCTCAAAGCAGAGTTTAATTGTATTTGGGCAATACAACAATCCGATGAGTATTTAGCCTCATTAATCAGGCAAAGTGCTTCTGAAATAATTTCTTTAGAAGCCATTGATAATTACACTTCGGGCATTGATGAAAAATATATTTACGAAGCAAATCAATTTTCACAAAAGCACCTGAGTGGAAATGAAATTGTAGTGCTTGACGGATATCACTTTAAAACAAGCTATCAGCAAATTATCAAATCAACAGGATGCAAGGTTGTTGCCATTGATGATTTACATGCATGGCATAACGTAGCCGATTTGATTATTAACCATGCCGAAGGTGTTAGATTAGAAAATTATTCTGCCGAACCCTATACTCAATTTTGCCTTGGGCTTAAATTCGCGTTACTCCGTTCGCCTTTTCTGAGAAAAACAAATGCAGCAAGAAAAATAAATTCGGTTAAAAAAATATTTGTGAGCATGGGCGGTGCCGATACGAATAATGTTTGCGGGAAAATTTTAATGATACTTGCACAGGTAAAAAAAATTGAAGCGGTAACTGTTTTGCCCGGAAACGGAAACCAGCATATAAACAGACTTGAGGAGATCATCCGTTCAACTCCTGGAAAAAACATTCAGCTAAAATTCAACCTCGCTGCACAGGAATTATCTGATGAACTTGCTTCCTGCCAGCTTGCCGTTTGCCCCGGAAGCGGTACTGCCATTGAAGCGTGTGCAACGGGCATTGGAATTATTTCTGGTCATACAGTTTCTAATCAATTATCCATTTTAAACGGATTAAAAAGTCATCATTGCTTAATTGACGTGGGAAATTTAGTTACCGTTAATTCGGATTCGATTTACTTTGCAATAATGAAGCTGATAAATAACCCTTCAGAGATAAACGAGATGATTTTGCACCAGCAAAAATTAATTGATGGCAAATCTCCTGAAAGGTTGCTTGAATATTTTTTAAAACTATCTAAATAATAAATGGAACAACTGCATTTCCGGTTTGCGAATACGAATGATGTAGACTTATATTATGAATGGGCGAATGATCCGCTGGTGCGTTCGCAATCTTATCGTAACAATGAGATTAATTATAATGACCATGTTAAATGGTTTAATGAAAAGCTGCGATCGGATGATTGTAAATTTTATTTATTTGTAAATGAAAATAATATTCCGGTCGGGCAGGTGCGTATAGATAAAAGTAATGAGAAAGTAATTATTGGAATCTCGATTGATGAAAAATTCAGAGGAAAATCTTTCGGAAATAAAATGCTGCTCATGGCGACTGATCATTATCTTGCTGAACATCCCGGTGCAAGTATTTATGCATATATTAAAACAAATAATGTAGCTTCGTATCATGCATTTAAGAAGGCAGGATTTGGCAGTGACTCCATCGTTACAGAACAAGGAGCAGAAAGTTTTGAATTAATTAAAAAATAAATCCGGTTTATTTTATTTATGAACGATATCAGGCTTGGAAAATATACCATAGGTAAAAACCATCCGCCATTTATTATTGCCGAAATGAGCGGTAATCACAATCAATCGCTCGAACGGGCTTTAAAAATTGTTGAGGAAGCGGCTGCATGCGGTGCTCATGCAATTAAAATACAAACCTATACTCCCGATACGCTGACGATTGATTACGATAAAGGTTTGTTTTTTATTAAAGATAAAAACTCCCTTTGGAAAGGTCGCACCTTATATGATTTGTATAAAGAAGCAATGACTCCATGGGAATGGCATAAGCCGATATTTGATTATTCTCAGGAAAAAGGAATCATTGCTTTCAGTTCTCCATTTGATATAACAGCGGTTGATTTTCTTGAAAAACTAAATTGCCCTTTTTATAAAATTGCCTCTTTTGAAAATTGCGATTATACTTTATTGAAAAGTGTTGCATCAACCGGAAAGCCGGTAATCATGTCAACCGGCTTAAGTACGTTTGAAGATATTAGCGATTCTGTGAAAGTGCTTCGTAATAACGGTTGTAAGGATTTAATTTTATTAAAATGTACCAGTTCTTATCCTGCTTCTCCCGAAGACAGTAACTTGGTAACAATTCCTGAAATGGAAAATAAATTTCAATGCCATGTCGGCTTGTCTGATCATACATTTGGTATAGGAGCAGCCGTTGCATCAGTGGCGTTAGGAGCGCGCGTTATCGAAAAACATTTTACACTGAGCCGCGCTGATGGTGGTGTGGATTCGGCTTTTTCGCTCGAGCCTCATGAATTAAAAAACTTAATTATCGAATCAGAACGTGCATTTTTCGCTTTAGGAAAAATAAGTTTTGAAATTAGCGAAAGTGAAAAAAGGAGCCTGCGGTATAAACGCTCCATTTACCTGGTAAAAGACATTAAAGCCGGTGAAGTATTTACGAATGAGAACATCCGCGTAATCAGACCGGGTGATGGTTTACATCCTAAACACATAGAATCTGTTATTGGAAAAAAAGCAAAATCCGATTTAAAACGCGGAGAGCCTTTATCCTGGGATGATGTTTCCGGACGAAGTGAGAAATCTCTGTAAAAATGTATATTTGCTAATCGTTGTTTCTGAAAATATTTCCTTATCTTTTTCATAATTAAATCCTGCAATATCAACTAACCAAAAACCAAATGAAAAAAATTCTACCTGCTCTCGCATTGCTTTTATTAACCGGTACTGTAAATGCACAAATAGGATTTACTTGGTGTGAAACTTTCGATGCCCCGTCATTGGACGACAGCGTAACATCGTATTCGTCCAACCCGCCTGCCAATGCAGGATGGACACTGAATTCGCGCCTGCAGGTTAGCCCTGCCAATTCCGATTCAGCTTACGTAACAACCGGAGATACAGTAATTCTTTCAACCATTCCAATTGATTTTACAGGTATGACCTTCGTGATAATGGAATTCGATCACATATGTAAAGTTGATTTTTTTGACGCGGCTATATTGCAGGTGTCACCTGATGGCGGAACCAACTGGTTCCAGTTAACCGACTCAGAATATTTAACCGATGACATCAACCCTCCAGGTGCGCCTTTTGGCTCGCAGGGTAACCAGTTTTCGGCAGCATCCTATGCAATATGGCAGCCCGCAAACGGTGCCGCAATTCCTGATAACTCCTGGTGGCAGCATGAAATATTTGACCTTTCGGCATTTGCCGGTAGTTCTCCTAACGCCTTGATACGCTTTATTCTTTACGATGCAAATATTCCGGGTGGAAACGGCAATAACGGTTGGAAGATTGATAACATCTGCATTACAGCAGCCCCATGTGAACTTACTCCTCCTGTCATTGTTCAACAAGTTCCTGTCTTACAAGGTACAGTTTATAGTCTCGGACCCTATTCGCTCAACGTAAATGTTACCGACAACTCCGGCATTGCTGCTGTTTGGATGTTTTACAGCATAAACGGTGTTCCTGATTCCTGCCTGATGGCAAATAACTTTGGAAATAATTTCACCTGCCAGATTCCCGCTGTTTCCGACAGCGATACTGTTTGTTATTATTTTATTGCAACCGATGCTTCTGCCTGCAATAACTCCACAACATATCCTTCTTCGGGATGCATTCAGTTTGTGGCATTAAACGGAATCTCATTTCCGTTTTGCGACAATCTCGATTCGCAGAATTTATGGACGGACAGCCTGGGTGCCGGTTCTTCTTTCCAGTTAGGAAC
>JBIOHJ010000147.1:0-7338 GCA_044448905.1 Bacteroidia bacterium
AATGTTCGAAGATAGTTTGTGTCCTTTTTTGTTTCTATATCCTGTTTTATGCTGTGCGAATCGTTCTTTGGGATCCTTGCTGGTCATACCTACATAAAGACACTCCAGCACTCCGTTGAATTGCGGATTGGCAGCCCGGAACCTGGCATTTTCTGTAAATACCTTCTTATGCAATTCTATGACGTAAACACGGTATACTGCAGGCATCGATAGCTCAACTTATTTCATTCTGAAGAAACGTTCGCAAAATTACCCAACCGCTATCATTGTAAACACCTGGTAATAAAAAGATAAAAATGATACCCTTTTCTGATAGGAGCCAATAACTTTATGAAGGCGATATTTATATTAAAGCAGGTATTAAATTATCATGAAACGGGTAAAATCATTCGTTATTGTTTTTTTTTCTTTACTGCCATTTATGGCATTCAGCCCTTACAAGGCGGGTGTAACCGGTAAGGTTGAAATAGTTTTTTGCCTTGATATGAGCGGAAGCACCAACGGTTTGCTGAATGATATAAGGGATAATATATGGGATTTTATAAATGATTTTCATAAAAACAATCCCGAAACAGATTTAAAAATAGGCCTGGTAGGGTTTGCCCGTCCGAGCTTTGGATATGAAAATGATTATGTGAGGATATTGAATAACCCGACAGAGGATTTTGATTTTGTTTCGTGGCAGCTGAATAAATTAAAGGTGAACCTTGAAAAAGGCGATCAATATGTGGGCAGCGCTTTATATACTGCTTGTAAAGAATTAAAATGGAGCAGGGAAAATGAAGCCCGGAAATTAATTTTTTTATTCGGGAATGGCAGCGTACGTGCGGGGCGCTATGATTACCGCAAGGCGTGTTATATTGCTTTGGAAAAGAACATAACAATTAACCCGGTTTATACGGCACAAAGCACTGTTAACGGAAAAGAATTGGGTGGATGGGAATCTATTGCGGAACTTACCGGGGGAAGCTTTTATATTTTTCGAATTACGAAACGAAGCCCGCTGAAAAGGATTTCGGCCGATGCGCAATGGCTGATTGATTTTAATGAAAAGATATATGATACGTATATTTATTTTGGCAGGGACGGACAAATGCATTATGAATTAATGCAGGCTGCTGATAAAAATGCACTGAGAATGGGTGAACAGTATTTTTATTCGCGATGCCGCTATAAAGCTACTGAACATTATGAGCAACAAAACATGCAGTGGGATTTGGTTAGCCGGATGAAAACTTTACCTGTTGATTTGGAACGCATAGATCGAAGGTACCTGCCGGATGAAGTGAAAAAAATTCCTTCGCGTGAGCTAAAAGAATTAATTGAAATAAAACAGAAGAGACGTGAAAATCTGATGACAGGAATGGAAAAAACATTTATTACAATTCCAACTGATACTTTAGCAATAACTCCTTTTGACAGTATTTTTTCAGGAGGCATGAATATACATTTTTAGTTTTTTCAGGAACGTTTATTTTGTCCCTGCAGGTTCAGGAAGGAGTAAGTAAGAAATCCTGTCAGCCTGATTTCTTTTTTATAGATTTACTTCAATTTTACACTGGCAGTGCGGAGTCAGCACTATAATCACTGACATCAAAACAATGAAAAAACTTGCCGCCATCCTTGTTACATTGTTTCTGCTTCAGGCAAGCAGCACGAAGGGACAAATTAGTCTTGACACTGTAGTTACCACATCGTATGGAATAGGTTGGGATTTTTATACAGTGCAGATAAGCAGCACGGAAACCAAATATCTTTTTGCAGACATGTCGGCCAACACTTTCAGCCTGTTCAACATGGATTTTACCCCGTTCATGTTAAATATTGCCGTGCCCGAACCTTTTGCCCCCGGATTATATGGCTTCCAGGTTTTATATGTTACAAGAACGCTTTTCGATTGCGATAGCTCTAACGTTGAGTATATGTATGAAACTCCGGCTGGCGGCCACAGGACTTTTTACATTATGCGCACTGATGGCACTCAATTATTCACTCTCGACAGTGCGTATGCTCCTTATTGTTCTGGCGGATGCCTGGGTTATTCTGATGTAATCAAACCAATCAGGAATACTTCTGATGGCGCAAAATTGTTTTTGTATCGCCAATCCAGCCCGATGTCAAGTTATATTTATTCGCTCTGCGGCACTTTACTTGATGATGGTTTTGATTTATCGAAAATAAATCAATCGTTTGTCAAAATATTTCCAAACCCTGCGTCAGGTTCACTTACATTTGAGGTTAATCCTCCCGATAATATCAATGAATATGAAGTTGTGATTTTTGATAACAATGCGAAGGAGCTGAAAAGAGAAAAAGTTCAACGCGGAAAATATCGTTACACAATTGATGTGAGCGCTTTCAGCAACGGAACATATTTCTATACTCTTTGTACAAAAAACAAATCATATCAATCAGGAAAATTTGTGATTACAAGATAATTCCCCCACTCGTCCTCCGGTTGCTATCGGACTGTCGCGCTGATTTGTACTGTGAGACGAGGATGGCTGCACATAATGTTAAGACGGAAAGCCGTGATTAATAAAACTAAAAATAAGTTAATACTTTCGTTTAAAAAATTTCAAAGTCCTCATCACGAAAACCAGTGAGGAGAGACTTTGAAAGTACGGAAAACCAGGCTATAGCTATGGACTACAGTTACCTTAAATTAATCCACCTTTTTGCTGTAATGATATTCTTAGGAAATATTGTTACAGGGCTTTTTTGGATGCACATTGCTGTAAAAACAAAGGATTTAAGAATTATCACATTTACAATGAAGGGCATCATCAGCGCTGACAGATATTTTACCATTCCCGGAGTTATCCTTATTACTGCGGGCGGATTTTTAGCTGCTATTTATGGACACTTCCCCATTCTGCGAACCGGCTGGATTTTTTGGTCTATCATTTTGTTTTCAATTTCGGGACTTGCTTTTGCTTTTAAAGTTGCCCCGTTACAGAAAAAACTTTATAATCTTACTTTCGATAAAGAAACTTCAGCCGACTTTAATTGGATAAATTTCAATAAAGTATATTTAGAGTGGGACATTTGGGGGCTTGTTGCTTTACTGACTCCTTTGGCTGCATTTGTATTGATGACACTTAAAATTCCACAATAAATATTCTCTGAAACTCATAACCCGGGACTACCTGCCGGGTTACTCCTTTAGTCCCCGTTTCGCAGTTTAAAATTATTTAAATGCAAGACAAGGCTTCTCGTTATCTTTGATAACCGAAAAATACAGGTAAAATGAAAAAACAATTTTTTATAATAATGCTGGTGTGGGGTTATTCACTCCAATTGCAAGCACAAATAACATTTCAAAAAACGTATCCGGCTGGCGGTTTTTACACTGATAAAACTACGGGTACTGCTGCATCTCCCTGCAATGGCTCGAATACTTTTTGGGGAATTAACTTTGCTACAGGAGAGGTAAGCGAGTTTGATCTCACTGCCGGGGTTATTACTTACACAGGAAATATAATTTCAAACTGCCCGGGAGGCTCACTTGCAATTTGCGATAACCTGAATGGAGGCGCAACCACACCCACTTTTTACACAAACTATTTAGACTCTGTTTACCATTGGGATGGTGGTGGCTCATGGCTTTTTGCAGGAGTATGTTCTCAAAGTGTTCAGAATGCCGGGGGAAATAGCAGCAATTTATATTTTCATTATACACCGGGCACTTTTGCCCAGCTCATAAAATACAATGGCGTTAATTTTTCTCTTTTTTTCACACTGAATAAAATTTCTGGCCTTGCTGATGTAGCAGTTGATGCGGCAGGCAATATTTGGATGGTAACTTCTTCTTCCCCGGTTTCTTCAACTACCGATTCCATTTATGTAATTTCTCCTTCGGCTCAAATCCTTCAGCAATACAGCTTCGTTATAAATTGCAATAACGCGTATGGTTGCTTTTTAATGAATGGTATTTTATATATAGGATTAGGGAGCTCCAATCCGGTTAACCCCAATACGCTTATCCCGGTGTCATTTTCCGGTTCCAATGCAATTGCAGGCGCTCCCATTCCTATGCCTGCGCCTATAGTCATCTTTGCTGACCTTGCCGCTTGTAATCCCGGCTATCCGCTTGGTATAAATTCCAATTCTGACGTGCAGGAGCTTACCCTGTCTCCTAATCCTGCGAGAGAAAATCTGCTGATTACTATAAGTGCTGTTCCAAATACTACTTACACTATATTTAATATGGAAGGTAAAATAGCAGTTCGTTCAACAAGTATTATTAATGGCAGGGCGGCAGTTAATGTCAGCAACCTGAAAAACGGAATTTATATAGTGGAGATAAAAAATTCAAAAGGAGTTATTAGAAAGAAGTTTGCCAGGATGTAAAAACCCGGTACGAATAAAAATCTCCCACATTCTTCCTCGTCACACAGTTTTGTGTCCCTTCAGAGTCTCCTCCGATTTCGGAGGGGCTCTGAAGCAAACTTGTTATTTTTTTGTTCCAATCATTTCACCTGGCAGGTTACGAAGCCCCTTTCGGTGTGATAGAAAAAGAAAAAAATAAAATTGTGTACTCTTAAGTGAATGATGAGGATGCCCGTAATAACAGGATTTAATCCTCGAATTGACATGATCGGGAAATTACATACCAAAAATGCAATGAAAGGTTACCCGTAATTTATGCAGCAGCAGTTTTTCCTCTACCCATAACCCAGCCAATCACCGCACCTCCGATAGCTGAAAGAATTGTTCCCACCACCACATCAATAATCAGCGTGCTGAATGAGTCATACATGGTGCTCATGGAATAAAAGCTCAGGTCGAATGATAACATAATCAATGCACCGGCAACGAGCCCCACTTTTGCACCACCGGCAACTGATGCCATGTTACCCCAGCTGATAATAACCGCATAGAGCAGCGACCATGCAAAGTTACTTATGATGAGCGCCCACCAGGTAAAATCCGTTTCCGGTTTCATCATACATTGGTTATAATGCGAAGTCATAAAACCCTGCATCATCATGCCGTAAATAATCCATCCCAGTAAAAAGTAAGCAATACCACCCACGATAGTTCCCAAAAGAATTTTGTTTGTGTTCATGTTACAGTTTTTTTGAGTTAAACAATAATTTATGATCCGATAAACGTATCGATTATGAGGGTAAATATGTCAAAAAACGGATTTGTGAAAATGTTAAGCCGGGAAAGTTATAAACAGGGTCTGATGACTGCTTCCCCTTTCATTGTCTGACGGGTCAGGCTGTGTGTAAGAGACGTCATTTAACCTCTGTACTTTCTGAGTCTCCCCATTCCGGGGCTCAGAAACTTTCTAAAACACAAAGTGAAATTATTTAATATTCTTAAAAAAATTATTTTTATCTCCGGTTTCTTCAGGGGCTAACAGGATGTGGGTTTCAAATTACTTCTCTGTAGTCCTTCTCCCTCTGAAATCTTTCTCTTTTTCCAACAGCTTGAATAATTCGTTGACATATTCTTTGCTCACTTTTTCTATATCAGCCGGATTGTAGCTTTTTGATTGCACAGACCAAAGTAATTCAAGTGTATTGGTATCATATAAATTAGATTCCATAAAATACGTTTTATTGGTTTCGTAATATCCTGACAGGCTTGTTTCAGCATAATAACCTGTATAATAGGAATTAAAATTATTCTGGTAACCATTCACAGGATAATACCCGCTCACACCAACCCCTATGCTGGATGTTGAAACATAATGAGTTTCTGATTGCATATCTTTTAAAGCGGTAACAAAAATTGCATCACATCCAAGCGATTTTACTTTTTCTAAAATAAGCCGCTTCGCTTCATCACGGTTATCTAATTTATAAGGGAATTGATCGCTGTTCCTGTATGCAATATACCTGCGTGCTTTAGCCTCATCTGCCAATGCATATTCGAGCGCTGTACTCACATCAGGATTATTAAATAAACCCATGATATAAATTTTTTTCACAGGCCTGTCTTTCAGCTTTTCTCTGTTGAGCCACGAATTTACTATGCTGATTTGTTTAGATGATTCACAGGCCGTGAGCAGCAAAACGGCTGATAAAAATGCAAAGCTTATTTTTTTCATAATTGTTATATGTTTTTTCGCCATCGGTTGTATCTTCAAACCGATGCAATTATACCATTTTAGTTCTAATCAATGCTCCTTGCTTTCTTAAACAGGTTTAAAATTCCCTCTGGTCCTCGTATCCCTCTCAGCTAAAACACAAACTGAAATTATTTAATATCCTTAAAAAGTTTATTTTTACTTCGATTTCTTCAGGGGCTTCGCAGAAATCAGAAGAACCCGGAGGTACATAGTTTTAAAAGCTACAGGATGGAGCAGCAAACCATCATAATCAAACGGGCGACACCGAAAAGCCAGAAGAGTAGGGATTAAAAAAAATAAAGACACCATGTCAAACAGCGTAACATTACACAGGGTGCTTAAAGCAGCTCCCGAAAAAGTTTATCGTGCATTTACTGATGCCAATGCCATGGCAGCATGGCTGCCGCCTTACGGGTATTTATGTGTGGTACATCAATTGGAGGCACGTGTGAATGGCAGTTATAAAATGACCTTTGTCAATTTTACTACGGGCAATGGGCATTCCTTTGGCGGAAGATATTTAGAAATCAAATCCAATGAATTTTTAAAGTACACCGATAAATTTGATGACCCCAATTTGCCCGGAGAAATGATTACATCCGTTTGGCTCAAAAAGGTTTCTGTCGGCACAGAGCTTAAGGTAATCCAGGAAGGTATTCCTGATGTTATACCGGCTGAAATGTGTTATTTAGGCTGGCAGGAGTCATTGGATAAATTAAAAAAATTAGTGGAGCCGGAAATTCCTGATGCATAAATAGATTTTTTTTTCGCGAAGACTATACATATATGAAAATAATCTACACTTTAATTTTCTGCTGCCTTGTTAGTTTAAATGTTTTTTCGCAGGCATGCGATTCATTATTCTCACAATGCCTTGGAACATTTTCCCGCAATGGATATTATTTTGACCTTGAAGCTGTAAATGATATAACTGTTACGGGGTTTTCGTACCTGGCTCAAAACGCGGGTACGCGTGATATTTCGGTTTATTACAGGCAGGGAACTTATTTTGGTTATGAAGGCACAGCTGCCAACTGGACGCTGCTTGGCACACAATCGAACATTACACCTCTTACTGCGCTTAATTGTCCACTCCCGCACAATGTTGCAGATATTTCATTCAATGTTTGTATTCCGCAGGGAATAATGTATGGTTTTTATATTACGATGAGTTCCGGAACAGGTACTTTGGAAACGCACAGCAATTTACCCGAAGGAAGCATTGGCGCGCAGGATGTGAATGTGAAATTAAT
>JBIOHJ010000148.1:0-7321 GCA_044448905.1 Bacteroidia bacterium
AAGGAGCAAAAGAGGAAACGTTTGGGATTTGTAAAAACTCCCTTCCGGCTCTCCCCAAAAGGGATGGAATCTAAACGCAAATTTTCTTTTAATTAATACCTTCGCAAACAACTACGCATTTTATGTTTGGAATTTTTCGTGACCATCACTTTTTCAGGAAGCTGTATATAGCTGCCGGGTTAGTAACATGTATTTTAATAATCGGAACATGCGGCTATATATTTATTGAAGGTTATACTTTTCTCGATGCTTTTTATATGACCATTATTACAATGGGTTCAGTTGGGTTCAGGGAAGTAAATCCATTGTCGGATGCAGGAAAAATTTTTACATCAGGCTTGATCGTTATGAGCCTGCTCACGCTAGGATATTCCATTACGGTTATTACCACATATATAATTGAAGGTGAATTTCAGCAATATTTTAAACATCAGAAAGTGAAAAACGAAATCCAAAAACTCAACAGGCATGTAATTGTTTGCGGCTATGGCCGGAACGGAAAACAGGCATGCGAACAGCTCAGGTCGGGGCATACGCCCTACCTCGTTATTGAAAAAAACCCTGATAACATTGAACAGATCAGGGCAGAGGGAAACATTCTTTTTGTGGAAGGCGATGCCACAAAAGATGAAGTGTTGATTGAAGCATGCATTGATAAAGCATCGGCATTGATTTCGGCATTACCTGATGATGCCGACAATGTTTTTGTTGTTCTCACCGCCCGTGAGATGAATCCGAAAATGAAAATCATCAGCCGCGCTTCAGCCGATGCTTCAGAAAATAAATTGCGCAGAGCCGGTGCCGATAATGTTATTCTTCCGGATAAGATAGGAGGTACGCATATGGCAGCTTTGGTTACAAAACCTGATGTGCTGGAATTTCTGGATTATATCACAGGGAGAATAAATATCCGTTTAGAAGAAATTTTTTACTCAAATCTTTCCGAGAGCTTAAAAAATAAAACCATCCGCGAAATGGAAATCAGGAATAAAACAGGAGCTAACATCATTGGCTTTAAAAAAGGAGATGGCGAATATATTATCAATCCCGATCCGGATACTGTAATGCACCAGGATTCAAAATTGTTTGTCCTCGGAACGCAGGAACAGGTAGAAAAGCTTTTGAAAATTTTAGCATCCTGAGTTATTTTTAAAATTTAAATTCAGAATCAATATTTAAATGAAAATTCTAGTCACCGGCAGCAACGGATTACTCGGACAAAAACTTGTTTATGGATTGCGGGCAATAAAGGACGTTGAACTGATAGCTACTTCTAAAGGAAAGAATCGTATTTCCGAAAAATCGGGTTACGTTTATGAGGAAATGGACATTACCGACAAAAAAGCAATTGGTAAAATTTTTGAAAAGCACAAACCAGGTTGTATTATCAACACAGCAGCAATGACAAACGTTGACGCGTGCGAATTAAATAAAGATGAATGCCTGAAATTGAATGTTGAAGCCGTAAAACATATTTCTATTGCATGCAAAAAATATAATACTCACTTCATTCACCTCTCCACCGATTTTGTTTTTGACGGTGAAAACGGCCCTTACAAAGAAGACGATGTTCCCAACCCCCAAAGTTTCTATGCCAGTTCAAAACTTGAATCGGAAATAGTAGTTCAATCTGCCGGGATAGATTGGTGCATCATTCGCACCATTATAATTTATGGTGTTACAGATGATGAGCAAAGGAGCAATGTGGTGTTATGGACAAAAAATTCTCTGGAACTGAAAAAAACAATTACCGTTATCACTGACCAGTTCCGTTCGCCAACACTTGCCGAAGATTTAGCTGCTGCGTGTATCAGCGCTGCAATAAAACGCGCAAAAGGAATTTATCACGTTTCAGGAAAAGAGCTGATGAGCATAATTGAAGTTGCTAATAAGGTTGCTGATTTTTTTCATCTCGATAAATCTTTTATCAAACCCGTTACTTCTGCCGAATTAAATCAGCCAGCCAAGCGTCCGCCCAAAACCGGTTTTATTTTAGATAAAGCAATACGCGATTTAGATTACAAGCCACATACATTTGAAGAAGGATTAAAAATTGTTGCCGGGCAATTATCCTTAAAAAGCAAAGAGCGAAACTAGATTTAGCTTCGCTCTTTTACGAAAAGACCCTAACCTTATTATTTATTTTTCCAGCGCTCAAGCGTGTGTAGCCTGTCGGTAAACCTGTCCAGGTTACCTGGCATGCCTGCAGCTTTTAGCTTGGCAATAAGCTTTTGCTTCATTTGTTCCATAGAAAGGTTCGGTTCAGTGAAATGGTCGTTTTCAAAACAATCGGTACAATATCTCACATCATAAAAACCGCCTGTAATACGGAAATAGTTATTGCTGTTTTTAGAAAATGGTGAGCCGCAACTTTGGCAAACCGCATATTTTTTCTTAGTCTGGGTAGTAATTTTATTAATCATAGGACTTGGGTTTAATTATAGTACGTAAACGGGGTGTTTTGGTTGTCGGCTGAGTTAAGGCTGTAAGATTAAAGGGTTAATGAATAAAAAATAAAGCAAACATCTTGCCATAAACACCAAATTCGAAGAACTAAGATCAAAAATCAGCTATAATTAAACAGTCAGATAATGAGGAATTTGGCGGGTTCATAAATGTTATCTACTTTGGCTTCGAATTATTTAACATTTTAACTATACGTATGGCTAAATCATTATTTATTAAGAAACCTTTAAATCTTTTAATGCGTGAAGCAGATGATTCTGAAAAAGGGTTAAAAAGAACATTAAGTGCCGGTAACCTGGTAGCTCTTGGTATTGGAGCAATTATAGGTGCGGGGCTTTTTGTACGGACTGCCTCTGCTGCAGCAAATAATGCCGGTCCCGCAGTAACTATAGGATTTATTATTGCCGGAATTGGTTGTGCGCTTGCGGGATTATGTTATGCTGAGTTTGCCTCAATGATACCTATTGCAGGCAGTGCGTATACTTATAGCTATGCAACCATGGGCGAATTCATTGCATGGATTATTGGGTGGGACCTTGTTCTTGAATATGCCGTGGGTGCCGCAACGGTGAGCATTGCATGGAGTGAATACCTTAATAAATTGCTAAGTTACTTTGATGCCACCATACCATACCGATGGAGTCATTCGCCTTTCGAAGTTTTGAAAGATGCCAGCGGAGCTGTTATTGAAACCGGCATTATGAATTTGCCGGCTTTATTCATTCTTATTCTTCTTACTTTACTGTTGATTAAAGGCACAAGGGAATCAGCTTTTGTAAATGGAATTATTGTAATAACCAAAGTAGCCATTGTTTGTCTTTTTATCGCTTTCGGATGGTCTTTTATGAATCCGGCAAACCATACACCTTACATTCCGGCTCCTTCAACTTTTACAGATATACAAGGGGTTCCGCATAACTTTGGTGGAATACTAGGAATTTTGGGAGCAGCGGGTGTTGTATTTTTTGCGTTTATCGGGTTTGATGCGGTTTCTACTGCAGCCCAGGAAGCCAAAAATCCTAAGAAGGATATGCCAAGGGGTATTTTAGGTTCGCTTGCCATATGCACGGTTCTTTATATTTTATTCGCGCATGTGTTAACAGGAGTGGCAAGCACTGAAGATTTCAGAACCCAGGGAAGGGAGGCTTCGGTTACTTACGCCATACAAACATACATGACCGGATATGGCTGGCTGGCAAAGCTTGTAACAGTAGCTATTCTTGCAGGATTTTCATCCGTAATACTTGTGATGCTGCTCGGCCAGTCGCGTGTTTTTTATTCGATGAGCAAGGATGGCTTGTTGCCTCCTGTTTTTTCTGCCGTTCACTCAAAATTTCGTACTCCTTATAAATCCAATATGATATTATTCCTTTTTGTCGGGCTCTTCGCAGCTTTTGTTCCGGGTGATATTGTTGGAGATATGACCAGCATCGGAACTCTATTTGCATTCATACTTGTTTGCGTTGGGGTTATCATTTTACGAAAAACAAACCCTGAAGCGCCACGCCAGTTTAAGACACCGTTAGTGCCTTTGGTTCCTATTTTGGGAATTATTGTTTGCGGAGCTATGATTTATGGTTTGGGATGGCCCAATTGGTCACGATTAATAATTTGGTTGCTTATAGGACTTTTAGTTTACTTCGGATACAGTGCAAGAAAGAGCAAGCTGCGAAACCCGTAAACTTTTTCTGAATATTTTTTAAAGCCAGGTTAAATGAATGATCAAAAAGAAAACCCGCAGGGATTAATCCGGTCTTTGGGATTGCTGGATGCAACTATGCTGGTTGCGGGTTCAATGATTGGCTCAGGAATTTTTATTGTGAGTACGTACATGGCCCGCGATTTGGGAAGTTCCGGATGGCTGCTGGTTACCTGGATAATTACGGGTTTGATAACCGTTACTGCAGCGCTAAGCTACGGTGAGCTTGCCGGCATGATGCCTAACGCAGGCGGGCAATATGTTTACATACAGCGTGCTTTTAACCCGATGATTTCTTTCATGTACGGCTGGACGGTTTTTATGGTAATTCAAACCGGTGTAATTGCGGCAGTTGCAGTTGCCTTTGCAAAATATTCTTCTGTTTTTTTTCCTGACCTTAATACCATATTATTCTCTTCGGGTAAATTCAGCATAACGTATGCGCAGTTGTTTGCCATTGCATGTATTGTTCTCCTTACCTGGATTAACAGCCGCGGAATTAAAAACGGAAAAACTATTCAATTGATTTTTACTTCTGCGAAGCTGCTGGCGTTATTCGGCTTAATTGTTTTAGGATTTTATATTGGATTGCATTCCGGAACTTTTGCAGATAATTTTTCTCATCCGTGGGATGCCACCCGTACTTTTTTTAATGAGGCAACACAAACATGGGCCACTGAATCTTTAACCGGGATAGTGCTTGCCGGAGTCATGGGTGCTACCATCATCAACTCTTTATTTGCAAGCGATGCATGGAATAACGTAACCTTTATTGCGGGAGAAATAAAAGATCCGCGAAAGAATATTCCCCGTAGCCTGCTCCTCGGAACATTTATCGTTACCGTTATTTACTGTCTTGCAAATGTTGCATATCTTATGTTGTTGCCACTGCAAGGGAATCCCTCTGCTGATGCTAATGATTATATAGGGCGCGGAATTCAATTTGCTACTAACGATAGGGTAGGCACTGCTGCCGCCTCGGTAATTTTTGGAAATTCGGCAGTGTATATTATGGCGGCACTTATCATGATTTCGACATTCGGCTGCAACAACGGTATCATTTTGATGGGTGCGCGTTTATACTATGCTATGTCTAAGGATGGATTGTTTTTCCGCAAAGCCGGTGAATTAAATAAATATCATGTTCCGGGGTACGGCTTGTATATTCAATGCATCTGGGCTTCTTTATTATGCCTGTCGGGTACGTATGGCGATTTACTGACGTATTCAACATTTGCTTCTATGCTTTTTTATATTCTCACAATAGCAGGTATTTTTATTTTGCGGAAAAAGGAACCCGATGCCGAACGTCCCTATAAAGCGTTCGGGTACCCGTTTATTCCTGCCTTGTATATTTTAGTTGCTACTGCAATCTGTATTGACCTGCTTATTTATGATACACGCAATACCGGTTTCGGATTACTCATTGTGCTGCTTGGCATACCCGTTTATTTTATAGTAAAGAAAAATGTAAAGGCAGATACCGGTTAGCCATTCAGTTAATATTTAATTAAACATTCTTTTTATGTCATTTAAGAATATTAAATCACATATTAAAGACTATTTTACGTTTACCAGCCGTGAACGGAATTCACTTTTTATTTTAATCTGCATTTCACTTTTACTGATTGGCGGATTGTTTTATTTCAGGTTTGAGAAACCCTCAACTCCCATTGATTTTTCAGAATTCGAAAAAGAGATTGATGCATTTGAAAAAAGATTAACCGGGGATTCAATCCGCTATGCCGAAGAAAGAAAGCAGAAATTTTCGAGGAAAGATTCTGCTCAAAGTAATCTGACTGTTTCAGAAACTTCCCTGTTTAATTTTAATCCCAATAATCTGCCCGATTCACTCTGGATAAAACTTGGCTTAAACGAAAGAACAGTGCGAACCATTAAAAATTATGAATCAAAAGGAGGGAAGTTTTATAAAAAAGAAGATGTAAAAAAAATATACGGCTTGCATGAGGATATGTATGCAAGACTGGAACCATTCATTATTCTTCCCGAAACAAAAAGCATTTCAAAACAAAAAACGGAAACAAAAAAAGATTCCGCCAATAATAATCAACGGGAACAATTTACAAAAATCCCTCAGCCAATCATTGTTTTTGACCTCAACAAAGCAACTGTCGAAGAATTGAAAACACTTAAAGGTGTTGGCGATTTCAAAGCCAATTCAATTATCAAATACAAAAACATGCTGGGAGGATACGTTAAAAAAGAGCAACTGCTCGAAGCATACGGTATGACCGATTCGCTGTACAATGAAATTAAAAACCATTTTGAAATTAAAACAAAAATGATTCGCCCTGTTAATATAAATTCAAATGACGAAACCGAAATGAAGCACCCTTACATCTCAAAACAGCTTGCACGGCTTTTTATCAGCTACCGTAAAATGCATGGCGATTTTAAAGATGTAAACGAACTGAAAAAAATTTCTTTTATGGAGGTGGAATTGTTTGCAAAGCTGGAGCCGTATCTTGCTGTTGAATAATTACTTTGTCCCTAATATTAGGGATATCTGGTTTTAGTATGCAACTTTTGGTAGATTTACGTGTCTTTTCTTTATAAGGTAAACCAGGTATTTTTTTTAACTACCTAAAACGATATACCATGATAAGCAAATATTTGTTTCAATGTATTTACAAGAAGAGCTTGCAGATAATGATGCTGCTGCTTTTTTTTCAATTTTCATTTAACAAAACAAAAGCCAGTGATTATTACTGGGTAGGCGGAACAGGCAGCTGGAGCGATTACGCAAACCATTGGGCAACTACAAGCGGGGGGTTGATTTTTCATATCCAGATACCCGGACCGTTAGATGATGTGTATTTTGACGCAAACTCATTTACTTCTACTGGCCAAACAGTTAGCATGGACACAACTTTTTTTTATTTGAGGAACATGGATTGGACCGGTGCCCAGTTTTTACCAACATTTAATGCTGGCAACATTAACATTTACGGCTCGCTTACTTTGATCAATAACCTGGATTGGAACGGGGGCAGCCTGCATTTTCTTGCCACCACTCCCGTTACAATTACTTCAGCTGGCAATACTCTGAATAATGTTTTACTGGAAGGAGCAGGTGGAACCTGGTTGCTCAGTGATAACCTTGCTTGTGTTATTTTAAATATTAATGCTGGCACT
>JBIOHJ010000149.1:0-7175 GCA_044448905.1 Bacteroidia bacterium
CGCTGGCTTTTTGGTGATGAAATTTATTCGAAAGGAATTCTGAGAGGCGACTTTGGAATTTCATATGTAACGAAACAACCGGTATCGCAGGTCATCGGTGAAAAAATTTTCTGGTCGTTGTTTTTAACGCTTATTTCAGTAATTATTGCTTATTGTGTAAGCATTCCGGTTGGAATAAAATCCGCAGCAAAAAAAGATTCGGCATTCGACAGAATTTCATCAATCATTTTATTTGCACTTTATTCTTTACCCGTATTTTGGGTGGCTACTTTACTACTGATGACATTTGCAAATACTGATGTGCTGAATATTTTTCCCGCATCAGGAGTGAAACCAACAGGCGGTTATCCGGATAGTGCCTCATGGTTAGAAAAAATAAAACTCACCCTCCCCTATCTCGTCCTCCCCACAATTTGCTATACATACAGTTCATTCGCTTTCCTATCAAGAACAATGCGTGTTACAATGCTCGAAGAAATAAACCGTGATTACATTCGCACTGCAAGAGCAAAAGGACTATCAGAATCAAAAGTCATTTACAAACATGCGCTTCGAAACGCATTGTTTCCTCTAATTACTGTTTTTGCAAATGTATTTCCTGCCATGATTGGCGGCTCCATAATTATTGAAACTATTTTTACCATTCCCGGAATGGGTTTCGAAACAGTATCTGCAATTCATAACCAGAATTATCCGATGATTATTGCCATTTTCACCATCACCGGAATTTTAACATTGATTGGTTATTTCATCTCCGATATTTTATATGCTGTTGCTGACCCGCGAATTTCATTTTCAACTTCAAAAAAATAAATGATGGTTGAAAATAAATTTACTTTTAAATCACATGCATGGAAAACCATCCGGGAAAACAAACCGGTGCTTGTCAGCTTTTATGTTTTGATTTTTCTCGTTGTAATTGCATTGCTTGCACCATTGATTGCAAATGAAAAGCCGTTGTATGTTTCATATATTGGGAATGGTCTGTTTCCCGCTTTCAGTTTTAAAAAACAAATTGTTATTAATAATGGTAGTGAAATTATAAGTTACGAAACCACTGATTGGAAAAAATTAAAATGCGATAAAATAATTTTTGCCCCCATTCCCTGGTCACCTTTAACAACTGATTATGCAAATGCAGATTATGTTGCTCCGGGTCATGAACAAGGAAGCAAGCCAGTGAAATTCAGACATGTTTTAGGGACAGACAAATTGGGTAGGGATGTTTTAACGGGATTAATTCATGGAACGAGAATTTCACTCACTATTGGAATTCTCAGCATGGCAATTGCTTCATTGATAGGAATTTTTCTTGGAGCAATGGCAGGTTATTTTGGTGATGAAGGAATAAAAACTACAAGAGGAATTTTCTGGATGATTGTTATTGGAATAGCTGCCGGATACTTTTATGCGTTTCAAACACGAAGTTTTGTTTTGAAAGATGCGCTTCAGGAATCCACGCTGATGTTTTTATTTCAATTCATAATCAGCATTGTAATTTTTGCTTTTGTCCTTATGTTATTTTACTTATTGGGGAAATTGCTCAGTTCAGTTTCTTTTTTCAGCAAAAAAGTTTTTATCAAAGTTGACTCTATCGTATCGCGCACAATTGAAATTCTAATTTCACTCCCCATATTAATCTTGATTATTTCCATTGCCGCTATTGCGCGACCTTCACTCATCAATCTGATGATAATAATCGGCCTTACATTCTGGACAGATATTGCCCGCCTGACACGTGCTGAATTTTTGAAGCTGCGCAATATTGAATTCATTGAGGCTGCGCGTTCACTTGGATACAGTAAGCGAAGAATTATTTTCCGACATGCCTTGCCTAACGGCATTGCTCCTGCTCTTGTGGCTATTTCTTTCGGAATTGCTTCAGCAATACTTGCCGAATCGGCATTATCGTTTCTTGGAATTGGTGTTCCGCAGGATATGGTAACATGGGGCTCGCTGCTAGCCCAAGGAAGAGAAAATTTCAACGCATGGTGGTTGGTGATATTTCCGGGTTTTGCAATTTTTATTACCGTTACTGTTTATAACCTGATTGGTGATGGATTGCGGGATGCGCTGGATGTGAAATTGAAAAGTTAAAAAAGTAAACTCAAAACTCTAAATCAAATTTCTTTTTCAGAACATTGAGTGCCGGATTTTTCTCAGCCATCTTATTAAATTTTTCCGAAGGAGTGTAGGCTTCATCTGTTTTATCTTTGGCTTCAATTATCACAGGCACGAATGTAATTTTCTGGTTACCTAATTTATTTTTCAGAAAAGGGAGAAGCACGTTTCGTTCGGCAATCAAATCATCGGCTTGTACTTTATGATCAACGGTAAACTCAATGCTGAAATCATTTTTCAGAACCGGCTTGCGTTTGTTTAATGTACTGTAAAGATGTTTTCTGCTTGCATCATTAACTTTTGCAGCATATTCATTCCAGGCGGAAAATAATTCATCTTCCGAAAAAATTTTATCCTCAAGAAGCAAATGTGTTTCAGATGTTTGGCTAATGTTGCCATTACTTATATCCGGCTTTCTCCCGGATGAAGGTAATTTAATGGAAGGTGTTTTTATAGAAGTTGTTTTCTGCTGGCTTTCATATTTTGGTTTTGGCTCTTCGGCTACAGGCATAATAACCGGCTCGGATTTTACCAATGATGGCTCGGGATGTTGTTTAGCAAGAATATCTTTTAAAACAATCTGATCAGGAGTTTTTTTTTCAGCCGGATCGTTTGCTTGCAGGCGGCTCATTTTTATCAATGCCAGTTCTATATGCAGGCGCTGGTTTTTAGCCGAACGGTATTCTACATCACACTTGTTTGCTATATCAAGCAGGTGGAAAAGGATGACAGCAGAAATTTGCTGCGATTGCTTTTCATATTTCTCTTTGATACTCTTACTTACTTCGAGCAATTGCAAAGTAGATGCATCCTTGCAAACAAGCAAATCACGGAAATGGCTGCTGAGTCCATGAATAAAATGATGTCCGTCAAAACCTTCACCTAATAATTCATTAAAAGTTAAAAGCATTGATGAAAGATTATTTGCAAGTATATAGTCCGTTATCCTGAAATAATAATCATAGTCAAGAACGTTTAAATTACTGATTACATCTTTGTACGTAACCTTATTTCCTGAAAAGCTGACTATCTGGTCGAATATCGAAAGTGCATCGCGTAAAGCGCCATCGGCTTTTTGAGCAATGATGTGCAATGCATCGGGCTCAGCAGTTACCTTTTCATTTTCCGAAATCCATTCAAGATATTTCGCAATGTCATCTGTTTTTATCCGGTTAAAATCAAAAATCTGGCAGCGCGATAAAATAGTAGGTATGATTTTATATTTCTCAGTAGTTGCTAAAATAAAAATCGCATACGAAGGAGGTTCTTCAAGCGTTTTCAAAAACGCATTGAACGCGCTTTGCGAAAGCATGTGCACTTCATCAATAATATAAATTTTATACTTGCCCGATTGCGGAGGAAACCGCACCTGGTCAACTAAGTTTCGTATATCCTCAACCGAATTATTAGAAGCTGCATCTAATTCATAAATGTTGAACGATTGGTTGTTGGCAAATGAAACACACGATTCACATTGATTACATGCTTCTGTATTATCGGAAAGATTGGTACAGTTAATTGTTTTTGCAAGAATGCGCGCACATGTTGTTTTGCCTACTCCACGCGGACCACAAAACAAAAAAGCCTGCGCAAGATGTTTATTACGAATAGCATTTTTTAAAGTGGTTGTAATTGGCAACTGACCAATTACGGTGTCGAAAGTTGCCGGTCGGTATTTTCGTGCCGAAACGATAAAATCACTCATACAGGACTTTTGGTTATTCTTTTCTGAACAGCAGGTTTATAGGACAAAAATACGAAAAGAAGATTCCCGCATACTTTTCTTGCAAATGAATTTAATTGAACGTTTTTGTATTCGCAAAAAAACGCCTGTTTCTTCACCCTTGTGGTTTTGGGGTTTACCCAAAATCCTCTGTAAACGCTGCTTTGGCAGCCGTATATTTGGATTATACATTTAAAAAATCTTACAAATGGTAATAGCAATTTCGGTAATACTCGCAGCAGGGCTGATCCTGATGTACCAAGAGAGTAAGCTCAACAAAGAAAATTCAGCTAATAAATCCTGAGCATTCAGGGTTACATACAGCGAAGAAAAATGGTAAGCATTGACAAGTTTAATAATCTATCACAGGATGAAAAAGCCTGGCACATTTGGAACGGTGCAACATTTTTACATGTACGTGAAGACAAAAATTTTCGGTTCAACCTTTTTTATATCGGCAATTATTATGTTGAGCTTGTTTACAATATCAGCGATAATCAGATAGAAAAAATAAATGCTTTTTTTACCACAGCGTTTCTTACACCTTACATCGATTCGATTGCACTCTCTGATCTTATTTGAAAAAAAATATTTTTTACCTGGAAATCTGAATTTTACTCATATCCATTTTTTCGAACATCACACCCAGTTTCTTTAGCATGGCTTCGGTATAGTAAACAATCATAACCTGGTTTTGAAATAGGTTTGATTGTCCTGATTCCACCTCATCATTTAAAACAGAGTTGAAATATGCAGCAAGCTGTTTTGAATCAGGCTGTGAAGCTGTTATTTCAACTTGAGGAAGATAAACAATCATAACCGGCAGGCCGGAAACCGAAGTTTCAATAAAATTTTCTACGGGAATACCGGCTGTTACATTGGCTGCAGAAACTATATTGCGCGGTGCCACTATTACCACGTAAGGCAAATTAATTACCGGGATGAACTTCCCGTTATATTCTATTGCCCTCACGCAATAGCCTCCATTAGATTTTTGCGCGGTTATAACCACTTCGGGCAATTCAACTACAGGTATTGCGCTTTTGAGGCTTGCGGTTTGCTTTCCGTAAATGTTAACTACCGGAAGCGTTACCTGCGGAATAATTTTACCGTTATATTTTATCGCATTTGTGCAAACGCTTTTCGAATTGCTGTTGCTTATGATGGGCTCCTCTAATATGGCGGCTGTTGTTGCAAATGCTGCGAGAACTATTATTGCTGCCAGCAGAGTTGAAGTGATTTTTGTTTTCATGATACTTAAATTTTATTGGTGATTGAAAGTTCTTTTTTTAATTAACGGCACAAAGATACGTGCATTGGATTGTATTATGCAATACATAGTACTAATATTTTTATTAAAGCGTGCTAAAGCATTCATAATGAGCGATAAAAATTTTTAGTGAAGCGGTTGCTTAAAGTGGTTTTATAATGATTTAGATGGATTGAAGCAGGGAAAAGTTACAGATTAGCGTGAAAAAAAGTGACTCCAGGCTGACCTCCGACTTACTAATAGAGTATGCTGCCTAATCGAAGATTACTATAATTGTTTGATAAAATTAGCATCCGGGAAACCTGGCCTTCTTGCATTGAAAAACAATTTTGTTGTATAGGAAAACTCCAAAGAAGTATGGGAAAACGATTTTCCTATGTAGGAAAATGACTTTCCGGTGTGAAAAAACAGTTTTCCTGTGTAGGAAAATGACTTTCCGATGTGGGAAAACAATTTTCCGGTATGGGAAAACGACTTTCCGGTGTGGGAAAACAATTTTCCTGTGTAGGAAAATGACTTTCCGGTATAGGAAAACGATTTTCCTGTATGGAAAAATCACTTAAAATGGCAATTCAACACTAAAAAAATTAGCTTTACTGTTGACTTATAGTAAGTTACAATAACTTTTCTGCTTTTTAATGGCTGATTCACTAAAAAATATCCTCAACATGCAGTTGTGTACAAGTCCGAACCGGGCAATTAATTTTAAACTGGAGGGAAATTTTTTTTGGATTTTTTTTGATGGTGGTTTTTGTAATTATGCTTTTTGTGGTGAGGGAGAGGTTGCAATGAACATGCACCCGCTAAAAATATTGCGAAACCCGTTTGTATAAAAACCTTCGCAATATTTCCAACGGGTAGCCGAAAAGCGAAATAAACCGTAATTTCGTTTCGCATATTTAAATGTTATCCGTAATTTTTTGTCGCCATGAATAAACTGGGTTGCTTAATTATGATGTTTATCACTTGCGGAGTTTGTAGAGGACAGAATTTAGTGCCAAATGGAAGTTTTGAGCAGTATACATCCTGTCCGACAGGAGTAAACCAAATTGATTCTTGTTTATTTTGGATTTGCCCTCAAATTTGTTCATCTGATTATTTTAATCAATGTGCTGACTCTTCTAGTTCAGTTGGTGTACCGGTAAATTTCATCTACTTTCCAATTCGTGGATATCAATATCCAAATAGTGGATTAGGTTATGCAGGAATTTTCCTTTGGATTCAGTCAGTTATCAATTATAGAGAATATATTGAAGGAACAATATCACAGCCTTTAAATGCAGGAGCATGTTATCACTTTGAAATGTATATTAATCTTTCCAACAATTCAAAATTTACAAATTCTGATATTGGAGTTTATTTTACCGACACTCTCATTACGGGAATGAACTTTGGAGGGCTAATGGCTTTTACTCCTTCAATAAGTAATACAAATGGAAACAACCCAGATACCTTAAACTGGATATTAGTTAGTGGAAATTATACTGCTGTTGGTGGAGAAAGTTATTTTCTTATTGGAAATTTCAAAGATGACTTAAATACTGATACTATTCTTATTAATAGCATAGGCTCTGATCGAGTGTATGTTTATATTGATGATGTCTGTCTTACTCCCTGCGGAAGTCTATGCACTACCGGAATAGAGGAACAAAGTAAGATGGAACAAATAAAAATTTATCCTAATCCAGTAATTAATAAATTAAATGCCACTGCAAAAGGAAATGAACCTGTAGAAATAAATTTGTTTGATATTACATCAAGAAAAATATTCAATCAAACATTTACAAATTCAACTTCAATAAACACAGAGCAACTTGCAAAAGGTATTTATCTTTACGAGTTGAGAAACAAAAACGGTGTGGTTAAGAAAGGTAAGGTTGTGAAAGATTGAGGAGGCATAGCTTCGTACCGAGAGTAAAAACTACGGATAACATTTAGATTAAAAGAAATAAAAAAAAGAAGGGCTTTGAGAGATAAACAATGAGTTGTGGTTCTAACAAACAGTGCAGGTAAACGAACAGTCGTGCTTCTAAACCCTTCTTTTTTTTACTTCTTTAATCC
>JBIOHJ010000150.1:0-7149 GCA_044448905.1 Bacteroidia bacterium
GTTGTAACAAAAAAATTGTAACAAAATCCTGAGAAATGAAAACAAAATGTTGTAATACCCAAAAGGCGCATCGCGCGAAAAAAGGTGCAATATGCCTGAATACCGGTTGCCATAACTATCTTGGCTATACCCGTATGATTATGGAGTATAAAAAGCTGAAGTACACCTTTGCTGTTTCGGTATTTGTTTTTTACATGCTGTTCACATTTAATCATTTCAGCATGGATAATAAGTCTGAAATGCATACTGTTAATTTTTCCACAAAGCAGCAGGCAGCACTTACGTTAGAAAACCTGAAAAAAGAATTGTACGACCAGGAGGTGCTTTGCGCGCCCGAAGTGCTGGCGCAGATAAAAATCGAGTCGGCTCACCTTTCTTCGTTCCTTTTACAGCACACGAATAATATGTTGGGCATGCGTTATCCGTTCAGCCGGAAGACCACTGCATGCGGTATTTACATTCCTGCACAAGATACCATCATTACCGGCACGCAAACCGAATTAAAAAAATACCGCAAAACCGGAAACTATGCAGTTTACGCCAGCTGGCAGGATGCCGTAGCCGATTATAAGCTGTGGCAGGAAAGCTGTTTTAAAGTTACAGAACGTTATCTCGACTTTCTCGGAAATGTATATGCCGAGGATTCGCTTTATGTAAAAAAGATAAAGCAGGTGGCAGCAAAGCAGAAAATATAATTTTCGTTTTTGATTCCATTCTTTGCGAACTTTGTCCTGCCTTAGGCGCGGGATGAAGCTTAAAAAAAATATTCCATTCGATTTTGTTCTTGATTATTTGCTGCCGCTTAACCCGGTTATAAAACCCATGTTTGGCTGCTATGCAATTTATGCGGGAGAAAAAATAATGCTCGTACTGCGTGACAGGAAAGATCACAGCGAAGCAAACGGTATATGGATTGCCACTTCAAAAGAGCATCACCAAAGTTTGAAGGATGATTTCCCATCATTGCATTCTGTTATGATTTTATCAGAAGGAAAATCGGAAACCAGCTGGCAGATGATTTCAAAAGACGCTGACGATTTTGAATCATCAGCAATTAAAGCCTGCGAATTTATTCTTCAAAATGACAGGCGTATTGGCAGAATTCCCAAAGCACGGAAAAAGGTCAGGCGTTAATCAATTCCGTCCTCAAAAAATTGAGCGCGGTATATGCGGCAACCTGAATGATACGCATGCGCTGATCGCCCAGCTTAAAAAGTTTTGAAATAGTTTTTTGCGGAGTAGCTACCGCAATCCAAACCGTTCCGACAGGTTTTTCAGCAGTGCCGCCTCCCGGGCCTGCCACACCCGATATTGCAATTGCATAACCGGTATTGAATTTTTCTTTTGCATGTTGCGCCATCAACGTAACAACCGGTTCGCTGACGGCACCATGTGTACGGATTATTTCTTCATCCACATTTAAAAAATTTTGTTTCACCGAATTTGCGTACGCCACTACCGAGCCGGTAAAATAATCGGAACTGCCCGGAACGGAAGTAATTAAATGTGCAACATATCCGCCTGTGCAGCTTTCAGCAGTTGAAAGTGTTTGCTTTTTATCGCGTAAAAGCTTTCCGACAATTTCTTCTAATTTATCTTCATCATAACCATAAATATATTTTTCAATCAATGGTTTTACTTTTTCAATTTGCGCGGTTACTTCGGGTTTAATATTTTCAGAATCTCCATTAGCAGTCAGCCGTAACCTGACCATTCCGGGCGAAGGGAGATATGCGAGTTTGATGTGAGCAGGCAGAGCCAGTTCCCATTTCTCGATTAAATCGGAAAGAAAAGATTCTCCCGCGCCCTGAGTTAAAATTGTTTTATGAAAAATGAATGGCAGCCTGAGATTTTTTTTCAATCGCGGAATCACTTCATTTTCCATAATGCCTTTCATCTCAAACGGCACACCGGGCATTGAAACAATAATTTTCTTTTCAATTTCAAACCACATGCCCGGAGCTGTACCGTATTTGTTAAACAAGGGCGTACAATTATCGGGCACTTCTGCCTGCCTGCGATTTACAGGAGTAACTTCCTTACCAAACATCTTAAAGCGGTTTTCAACATTTTCATAAACTGCTTTATCGAACACTAATTTTGAATTGAAATATTTGCAAAGCGTATTTTTGGTTATGTCATCCTTTGTGGGCCCCAATCCACCGGTTATTAAAATAATATCTGTTCGTGTTTTTGCTTCGTTAAGCGTATTGATGATGTGCTGTTCATTATCAGAAACCGATGTGACCTGGTAAACAGTAATTCCAATATCATTCAATTGCTGCGCCATCCAGGCTGAGTTGGTATCAACAACCTGGCCTATAAGAATTTCATCTCCTATGGTTATTATTTCGGCATTCATTTTATTTGCTATGAAAATTTTGTGAAAATTAACTTTAATAAATTTATTGATCCATTGATGGCAGCATCTTTGTAAAACGAAGATTAACTCAACTGGCAAATTTATTTCATCTCGCCTTAGGCGAGGCAAAAAACCAAACGATATGAAGAAAATAAAATTAACAGCCATCATTCTTATAATAAGCACAGGATGCTATGCGCAAATAAACTGGGAGCAAGCTGTAAAAGATATTACAGGCACTGTAAGCAGCGGAGGTAAGTTAAGCAACGATGATATTGTAAAAGGATTGAAGGAAGCGCTGTCGGTGGGCAGCCGCAATTCAGCTGATAAGGCATCTAAGACAGATGGTTATTATAAAAACCCTCTTATCAAAATTCCTTTCCCCAAAGAAGCGAAGCAAATGGAAAGCACTTTAAAAAATATGGGAATGAACAAACAGGTTGACCAGTTTGTAATGACACTGAACCGCGCTGCAGAAGATGCCGCAAAAAAAGCAGCTCCTGTTTTCCTGAATGCAATTACTAAAATGACCATTACTGATGGCGTTAATATTTTAAAAGGAAAAGACGATGCAGCCACACAGTTTTTAAAAACCAATACTTCTGCACAATTGAAAACCGAATTCAAACCTGTTATAAAAGCTTCGCTGAATAAAGTTCAGATTACCAAATACTGGAACCCGCTGATGAATTCTTACAACAAAGTACCGTTCGTTACTAAAATGAATCCCAACCTTGATGATTATGTAACTGAAAAAGCCATTGCGGGTTTATTTACTTTGCTGGCACAGGAAGAATTAAAAATCCGCAAAGACCCGGCTGCACGGGTAACGGATATTTTGAAAAAAGTTTTTGGAAATAAATAAAACTAAAAACTCCAAAAGTAAAATCGGATATTAATACCCGGTGCTTATTTTATCGGGATCGCTTTCCATCGGGTGCACGCTCATTACCGGAATTTTTGAATGGTTTACAACCTGTGTGGCATACGTTCCCATAAACAAACCCGTCAGGCTGGGTTCCTGCTCGGTCATGATGACTAACAAATCGGCATCGGTATCTTCGGCATATTTCATTGTCATCTGTGCTAAATTATCACCGGTCATGTAACTGGTTTCGCAGGTTACTTCGTGCTGATTCAGAAACTCTTCAACCTGCTCCACTTTAATTTTAAATTTACGCCTCATTTCTTCGTTCGAAAAATTAATCAGCCCTACGATGTAAACATGCGAGCTGTATTTTTTAGCTACTTCGAGCGCGTAATTTACTTTTTGACGCGAAGAAGCCGATTCGTCAACAGGCAGTATAATTTTTTTAAAGCCGATTTTTTTTGCATGTGTTTGAACGGAAATGACAGGGCAGGGGGCATCGGAAACCACTTTAGCAGTATTAGTTCCTAAATTAAACCGCTGGTAACCGCTTGCACCATGAGTTCCCATTACAATTATATCGGATTTAAGCTCTTTGGCTTTTGAAGTGATTTTACGGTAAATGCGCCCTATATCGGTGCTGATATTTATTTTGATTCCTGATTTAACATGCATGTCATGAGCCAATGCATCGAGCTTTACCCGCGATTCGGCTTCAATTTTCTTTTCATAGCTGTTACTGAAACCATGAGTGAGAGCTGAAGTAAATGATGCCGATTCCACCACGTGCAACAGCGTAATATCCGCTTTAAGCAAACGCGCCATGTGCAAAGCATGCTCAAGGCTGAGGTTTGCGGTTTCCGAAAAATCGTAAGGGATCAGGATATTTTTGATCTCGAATTTTTTTTGTGAAGACATATAGGTTAAAGTTTATGGTTTTACGAAAGTACAAATTCGGCCATGCTGCGAAACTGCGGGCGTATGCTCAGAACCGGTATGTTCGAATTGTTGATGATTTCCTGCGCGGCAAATCCTATAAACATTTCGGTCCAGTAAATTTCCTGCTGTGTCATTATCACAATTAAATCGGCATCAATTTTTTCTGCATAATTAATAATTTCTCCCGATATATCATCACCTTTAATGCATTCGGTATGTGCCGTTACGTTATTTGATTGAATTAATGCTTTAACCTGGCTCATTTGCCGTTCTAATTTATTAAGGATAAACTCATCGGTGGTATCAATTACCGAGATAACGTAAATTTCGGAGTTAAAGTATTTTGCCAGTTGGATGGTCTTATCAACCTTTTCTTTGGTTTCTTTCGAAATATCGAGCGGCAACACAATTTTTTTGCAGCCCCTGTGGTGTTCATGCCCTTTAATGGTGATAACCGGGCAATGGGCTTCCTTAATTACACGCGAAGCATTGGAGCCGATGAATCTTTTCTTAAGTCCTACAGCCCCATGCGTTCCCATGATGATAAATTTAGCATCAACCTGGCGGGCAAGCTGAACTATTTCTTCATAAATCTTGCCTTTGCAAATAGTAGTGTTTACCGTTATGCCCGATTCTTTCTGAATATCACCCGCAAGCTTATCGAGCTTTTGCTGGATGCTGTCGCGCATGGGGTCTTCATACGATTGATCGGAAAATAAATTGCCCAGCGTTTTTAAAAAATCTTCATCAATAACATTTACCAATAAAATTTGTGATCGGGTAAAGCGGGCAATGTTGTACGACTGGTGAAGAGCTATAACGGATTGATCCGAAAAATCGACAGGAACTAAAATTGTACCCTCAGTCTTATCCATAAAATCCTTTATTTTGTTAGCAAATTTAAACTTAATTATATTATGAAACAAATCCCTCAATCGGAATTGATACTAAATGCCGATGGGAGCATTTATCACCTTAAGTTACTGCCCCGAGATATTGCCTCAACAATTATTACCGTGGGCGATCCGGGGCGCGTAAGCATGGTGAGCCATTTTTTTGATAAGATTGAGGTACGAAAGCGGAACCGCGAATTTGTTACTCATACAGGCTATTACAGGGGAAAACGCCTTACGGTTATTTCTACGGGCATTGGCACCGATAACATTGATATTGTATTTAATGAGCTGGATGCGCTGGTAAATATTGATTTAAAAACGCGGATAATTAAAAAAAACCTTACGCGGCTTAACATTATACGGATTGGCACTTCGGGCGCATTGCACGATGATATTGAGCCGGGCAGCCATGTGTTTTCGGAATTCGGGCTGGGGCTTGACGGATTGATGAACTACTATAAGTTTATTTTTAATGATGATGAATTAAAGATGACTAACGCTTTCCGGAAAATATATCCCGCACGCAGCGGGCTTGCTTTTCCTTTTATATTTATGGGGTCGGCTAAGCTGGAAAAAAAAATTTCGAAAGGAATGATTAAAGGCATTACGGCTTCGTGTTCGGGTTTTTATGGCCCGCAACAACGAATGCTGCGCGGACCGATTACTCCGATTGGTTTGATTGACACGCTTAACAAATTCCGGTATGATAATTACCGCATTACCAATTTTGAAATGGAAACTGGCGCCATGTACGGGTTAGCACGGGTGTTAGGCCACCAATGTTGCTCGGTAAACCTGATTGTGGCAAACCGCATTAACCACACGTTTCTTAAAAATTATAAAACAGCCATGAACAGGCTTATTGAAAAGGTGCTGGGAAGGATTGCCGGGTAATTTTCAGGGTATAAAAAACGAAAAAATCCTATACCGGGATTGTGTAATTTGACCTGCCGAATATTTCTCGGTACCTGCTGAATATTGCTACATTTGGTAAATATTCAGCAGGTTTTGGGAAAAAACCTGCTGATATTTAAATGTTATAGGCAATGCTAACCGCTATGAATAAACTTTTGTGCTTAACCTTAATTTTCACAGCGTGTGGACAAAAACAACCTATACCAAACAACACAGAATCAGATACCATAAAGAAAACTCCCGATAAAGTTGAAATATTTTCAGATACTTTAAATGAAGCAAAGGAGATATTCAGCGAGCCTGTTCCCTTAAACGAAATCAAACAACTTAATTTTCTTGAGACAACATCAGGTGTTGCCGTAATATCTGAAACCAAAATCTTCTGTAAACCATCTGAGGCTGGATTTTTTGGTTTTTACTATATGTTTAATAAAACGAAACAACCCTGGGATTATATTGGAATACTAAAAGTCCATACAACTGATAAGCCCGAGAAATGGAGATTTGATACGAAGAACGAAATCTTTGTTGAAATTGAATTAGAAAATACTGATATATCAGTTTGGGACAGCATAAAAGTTGGGGTAAGTGAAGGTGGGTTAATGAAATTTATCGGTGACAACTTTCATTATAAAAAAGGCACAATTGTTTATGCCGAACTTGGTGACTTTAAAGCTAACTTTACAATCGCTGATGACAAAATAAGTAAGTTGAAAGTGGGGCGATATTGCAAGTAACGGACAGCAGCACTGCCTATAACAGTAAGATTAAAAGAAATAAAAAAAAGAAGGGCTTTGAGAGGTAAACAAAGAGTTGAGCTTCTAATAAACAGTGTAGGTAAACGAACAGTAGTGCTTCTAAACCCTTCTTTTTTTTATTTCTTTAATCCCTTCTTCGTTATGCGCAATGCTTGGGCGACACTGCTAACATCAAACTGACTGCAAGAATTGCGAAGCACTCATGAACACCTTTAAAAAATAAAAGAGAGTGAATAAATGAACGAACAAAACACAGTAGCACCAGACAAACTAATTTGGGAGTATCTGATAAAAAAAAGAAAACAACAATAATATATGCAATCAAAAGCAACAACACCGGATGAGTATATCGCTGAATTGCCAGCAGATAGAAAAGAAGCAATGACAAAATTGCGTAAAGAAGTATTAAAA
>JBIOHJ010000151.1:0-7041 GCA_044448905.1 Bacteroidia bacterium
AGGCGAGATGTTTACCTCTCAAAACTTGTCCCGATTTTTCATCGGGAGCCCTTCTTTTTTTTATTTCTTTTAATCTTTATGTTAGCTGCAGCCTTTCTTCTCAGATAAGTTCTTTCGTCATTAAAGCTGCAATTTAATTTGATTGATGTCCTGTTCAGTAAGTCCAAAGACACTAAATTTAATTGAGTCAAATGGCTTCCATTTTTTCTTAATCGCATATGTTTTGAAGCTCTGTCCCATACTCTCAGAACAGTATATATAATATTCGTAAATATCCGCAGCTTTAGGCGGATGTGTCGAACTCCCTTTTTTAATCTCAAAAACTTCGTTTGGATAGTCTTCTTTGATTTTGGCTTTAACGGCTCCGTCTATTTTAACATAGTTATCAATGATACTGTCAATAACAGTAACCTTAACAAATCCTGGAAATTTTATCCAATAATTTGATTCGTCTGAAAATGTCAATACAGTGTCAATGGATTTTAATTTTGTAAACAATTTCCGCGCGGTATCAAGCGAATGAGTTAAATATTTTGTTTGCGGAATTTTCTTAAGGTCTTTGTAAAAAGCACGAAGCATATCATTAGAAAACTCAAAGCAACCATATTCGCCACAGATTTCATTGCAATCCAAATTGAGCATCCAGTCAAATTGTGTACTGTCGTTTTTAATAAAAAGAAATTTGTAATGGTAACCACAAGCATACATACCGTTGTGCTTCTTCAACTTCCACATACTTTGCATTTTCTTTAAAACCTGCATATCATTTGTAAAGAAGTTACCTAAACTGTCTTGCAAAGTATTCTTCTCATTTTCATATGACATACCAAACAGTCGCCAGTCGCCTTTGTCAAAGTCAACATTGCGTAAAATACTTTTTTGGGCTGATGCTTTAGTAAGTCCTAAAGTCAACCCAAGTAAAAGCAGTATAGTTGAAGTTCGCACTGTCCTCATAAGGTTGAAGCTAACGAATAAGGGATTAAAGAAGTAAAAAAAAGAAGGGTTTAGAAGCACAACTGTTCGTTTACCTACACTGTTTGTTAGTCTCGCCTAAGGCGAGATGTTTACCTCTCAAAACTTGTCCCGATTTTTCATCGGGAGCCCTTCTTTTTTTTATTTCTTTTAATCTTTGTGTTATCGGAATACCCATACTACGCTTACGATTGTGTTCTGTTTTATTCTTTCACAATTTTATTCACTGTTCGTTCTCCGTTAATATTTACATCAAGTAAATAAATTCCTTTTGAAAGAAAATTTAAGTCAATTGTATTTGTGTAAGTGTTACTTAAATTATTTTCTTGTTTACTGAATATAGTTTGCCCCAAAATATTTTTAATTGCAAATGTTGCTTGTTTTAAATTTTGTTTTTGAATAGTAATTGAAATTTGAGAAATAAAGGGATTAGGAAAAAATTTTAATGAATTGCTATTAATGTTTTCATGAACAGCCGTTGTAGAAGTTGTATCACAGAATTTTATTATCCAGTAATCATAATCACCTTGCGTAGGTTGTGTTTTATCTCCTCCTATCCCTCCGTCAGTTTCATTTCCCATGATATAACAACCATCTTTAGTTTGGATGGCAAAACCAGTTTCATCGTGTCCTAATGTTAGAAGTGTTTTATCCCATTCTTTAATCCCAAGTGAGTCCGTTTTTACAACCCAGGTTTGCTCTAATCCAAGATTATTTTCGGTTTTATTGCCGCTTATATTGGAATAGGAATTTCCTGCAAATAAATATCCACCGTCAGCAGTTTCAGAAATATTTCCCAAAGCATCTTCAACATCTGTTCCTCCGAAATCTTTGTCCCATTGTTTAATGCCAAGTGAATCAGTTTTTACAATCCAATTATCAAAATCTCCCCATGATGGTTGTGTTTTATCCCCGCTGATTCCAGAAGCAGAACGACCTCCAAGAATAAATCCTTTATCTATAGTTTGTTTTAAGTAAGAAAGTATATCATAACTTGTTCCCCCGAAATCTTTATCCCATTGCTTATTGCCAAGAGAATCTATTTTTATAATCCAATAATCATCTGTTCCCCATGAAGGCTGTGTTTTATCTCCACTGATTCCGGAACGCGAATAACCTCCTAAAATATATCCTCCATCTGAAGTTTGCTGTAATGAATAAAGATAATCATCATCTATTCCTCCGAAATCTTTATCCCATTGTTTATTGCCAAGAGAATCTGTTTTTATAATCCAATAATCATAGTCCCCCCATGAAGGTTGTGTTTTATCTCCACTCATACCAGATAAGGATGCTCCTCCAAGTATATAGCCACCATCATTCGTTTGCTGCAGTGAGTAAAGTATATCATAATCTGTTCCGCCAAAATTTTTATCCCATTGTTTATTGCCAAGAGAATCTGTTTTTAATATCCAGTAATCGTATGCTCCCCATGTTGGTTGTGTTTTATCTCCACTTATCCCGGACAAGGAAGCTCCTCCTAAAATGTATCCCCCATCAGAAGTTTGTTGCAATGAATAAAGATAATCATAATCCCCTCCTCCGAAATCTTTATCCCATTGCTTGCCACCAAGTGAATCTAATTTTATAATCCAGTAATCCCATGCGCCCCATGTCGGTTGAGTTTTATCTCCATTGCTGCCGGAACGCGAATAACCTCCTAAAATATATCCTCCGTCTATAGTTTGTTGTAAAGAGTAAAGCCAATCTTCATTTGTTCCTCCAAAGCGATAATCCCACTGCTTCATTAAAGGATTTTGAGCAAAAAGATTACTCGATAAATTCAGAACACAAAACCATAAAAGTAAATTTCTTTTCATGCCTTTGGAATTTGCACACCGCCCAATGGGTTTCCGATAACATTTAAATATCTACAACTCCCAAAATCAGTAGTTGTTTATTTTCAGTCAAATATAAATATATTCCACAACTACTGTAAAAACAATTTATCAAGCGGGCTTTGAATTTTACCAATGTAGTACATAGGTGATGTCTCTATTGTCTTCGTGCGAAGCGCAGCCATGGTGCCAACCGCTGGAATGAAACGCTTATTTGTATTCTTCTTCTTTCAAAAGTATCCCAACCCTGATTTTCCTAAAACTCAAAATGTCCCCTTTTGGGTATAACACCCCCCATAGGTGGCGCTGTAATTTTACACTGTATTTCACAGAATAGTACCGGAGCACAAGAAGAAAGAGACGGAACACAAGAAGAAAGAACCGGAACACAAGAAGAAAGAACCGGAACACAAGAAGAAAGAACCGGAACACAAGAAGAAAGAGACGAAACACAAGAAGAAAGAACCGGAACACATGACGAAAGAGACGAAACACAAGAAGAAAGAACCGGAACACATGAAGAAAGAGACGGAACACAAGAAGAAAGTACCGGAACACACGAAGAAAGAGACGGAACACAAGAAGAAAGTACCGGAGCACAAGAAGAAAATACCGGAACACAACGCATAAGAGCAGATTATAAAAAACAAAAAAAATAGTAACCAATTAAAAATTAAATATCATGGCAAAATCAAGCAAAAGACCGTTAGCGGTATTCCCGATTAACAAATTAAGAAGAATAGGAGATTTCATTCTCCGGGTTCGTACAATTGTACTTAACATAGGCAACAACGCGGTAATTTTTGCCACACCTGCGCCTCCGCTTGCAACAGTTACCACCGGTGTGAGTGGCCTTCAGATAGCCGAAACTACGGCACAAACACGGGTAACGGGCAGCGCTGCCGCCCGCGATTTGAAATACGACATTGTGCTCGATGATGTGCACGGCTTGCAGGGCTACGTGCAAAACCTGGCTGACTTTGCTGCAGATGAGGCAACGGCTATTTCCATTATCCAGGCATCGGGGTTCGATTTGAAAAACCACGGTGTGCATGTGAAACCACCGCTGGCTGCAAAGCATGGCAGTGCCGAAGGTGATGTATTATTAGTGGCAAAATCAGCGGGCGCGCGCGTTTCGTACCAGTGGCAGCAAAGCAATGATGGAATAACTAACTGGGCTGATTTCAACATAACCATACAGGCAAAAACAACATTGAGCGGGCTCCCTCCCGGCACCCGTATTTTTTTCCGTGTGCGCCCGGTCCTTAAAGATGGTCCCGGCACATGGTCGCCAACCGTTAGCATTATTGTGATATAAGGAGAAGAACACACCCCTTAGTCCCCTCTCCCAGGCGTTCAAACCAACGCACAGAGGGGAAAATAAAAGAGGCGCGGAGGCGCAGAGAAATTATTTAAAGCTCCGCGCCTTTGCGCCTCTGCGTTTAAAAATGCGTTTTACCCGAAATCTCACAGCATCCATCTCACTTTTCTCAGCAAAGCGTTCAGGCGATGCCTTACATGAAACTTATCGTACATGCGGTAAATTTGCTTTTTAACGGCATCAGCCGAGCGGTGAACACTGTCTCCCACTTCTGTGTTGGTGCAGCCTTCTTCTTTCAGCTTTAGTATTTGTACCTGTAAACCGGAGAGAAGCTTTTTGGGTTTAACCTTCTCCCGGTGCTTGCGTGCAAGCTTTTTAACCCGCCTCGTTAAGTAAGGTAGTAATTTTCGCGGCACAATAACGGCATCAAATTCATATACTCCGGGTTGCAGCTCGCACTCTTTAAAATTTACCGGGTGTTTGTTGCTGTTAATAAAAGTGATTTTATATGTATCGTCAATGCGTTTGATATACCATTCATCAATACGCGTACCCGTAAGATCGACAAGGTTTACAAAAAGCTGCCACGTTTTTCGGTTTATCACATTTTCGGTTTTCATAACCGCATCTTCCTGTTATGCATAACGAAAAAAAGCTGTATTTATTGTGTGGCAAGGGTTTCAGGCGGGTTAATTAATTTTTTTTTAAGTTCAGTAATCCTGTACTTCCAGAGTTCTGGCTTTTAGCGCGACCTGTCAGGTGAAATCTAAAATTTTTATCGGCAGCTAATGTTTTAAACACAAAGGCGCAAAGACACAGAGTTTATTGAAACGGTTGCATGGAGAAAAATTCTCCCGACAGGTTTTAAAGGTCAATTTTGCAACCTGTCGGGAGATGCGCGACCTGACAAGTGAAATAAAAAATTAATTCACCACCATGCGCGTAACATATGTTTTTCCATTTACTGTAATTTGCACTAAATAAATGCCTTCGTTAAAATCGGGTTTGCTGATTGTAAAATAATGCATTCCTGAATTTTTCAGCTCCCCGGCAAATGATTTTACTTTTTGCCCAAGCACATTTACCACATCCATTTGAACAAATGTTTTTGAAAGGAGTGAATATTTTATAACGGACTGGTTTGTGACAGGGTTGGGTTGCAGGGTAAAATAAAAATTATCGGCAGGTATTTCACTTACCGAAACTCCGCACGGAGCAATTACACCGGGAGGTGTGTTCAGGAAACTTAATTTAAACCCGGTACCGCTCATGGTAAAATTGGTAACAACCAAATAATAAACTTCACCGGGCAGCACAGCCACTGGCGGCTCATACCCTGTATCGAAACCGGGATAAGCAGGAGGCGAATTACCGCCAATATAACACCCGGTGACTGGCTGAAAGTTGAAATTGCATGCAGCAGGAGGAATGGTATCGTTGGCAAGCTGCTGGCAGGAAACACTTCCCCCCGCGCTGTCCATGCGCCAGATAATAAAATCATAATCAGCCGCAGGCCCGATGGGGTAGTTATTGTACACAATATCGAACATTAACTGGCCTGCCTGTGCAATAGTTATTTTGAACCAGCCCGCTCCCCTTTCACCAGCGGCAAGACAGTATCCAGTTGTAAAATCGCAGGCAGTTCCCGTTCCGATAAAACCCGGGTTGGGAATTATAATACTGTCGGTGCAGGCAGGAATGGGCACATCGCAATCCTGCCCGTATAAAGGCGGAAACGGGTTCTGGCAATTTGCCCCGCCATCAATGATCATAATATAAAAACTTCCCGTTGAAGCCCCGCCTCCATCCAACATGATATAATAAATCAAGCCGGGAATAAGCGAATCAACAGACAGCTCGGCAGGCAACATAAGACTGCCGCATGCAGGTGACGTATTGCTGCATGCAATATAGTTCAGTGTGGCACCCGAATCGCACATAACAGGTGTGCTCACACCACCGTACAACCCGATGTGCTTGCCTGCAATGGTACTTCCCCTTGTTTTTATTCTTACGCATCCTGAAGGAGGTGCGATAAAGCTGTACCAAACCGTCTGGAGATTCATAGCAGGAACTGCAATAAAACACGGAGGCGGAGCAGGCTCATCATAATAACCCGAACAACTGTCGTTGCCTGCTATCCAGCTTCCGAAAGAAAGTGGAATTGCATTGCATGGATAATCGTTGGGCGGTCCCGGCTGTGCAGTGATGGATATGTTATCAATGGCGGCAGGCGGCTGTGCCCCGGGGAAGTCATCATTAAACCATGTAAAAAGCAACCTGATGGTATCGTTCGGAACAGCTCTCAGGTCAATTACAACATGTTGAAAATTCGGAAGACCACTTATTAAAAAACCTACCGGGTAAATTCCAGACCCACTTACCGGAATTATTCCTGCCTGAGGCATATAACTCAAAGGTACTATCCATGTTTGCATCCCGTCACTGCCCCCTGCTCCACATTGCCAGTCAAACTCCAGTTGAATGCAGCCGGAGAGAGGAACAATAAAGTCGCTGTAAAAATGAGTTACCGATATCGAATTCTCATCATATGTATTGGTGCTTCCGTTGGTATTGGAAATATAAATGCTATGGTTGCTGCTGGCATAAATGGCGGTATCCACAAACCATTTATTGGTTTCAGTTCCGTTTACGATTGTCCAGTTGAGCGATCCTTCAAAATCATCCGAGAACGGAATTGTGTTTTGGGAGTAACTATTCAATGAAACAAAAGCTAAAACAACACAGGAATAAAGGTGCTTCATGAGACGTAAAGTTTATGCAAATAAATTAAAAAGTCAGCAATTACTCCTGAATATTTTATTTAAGAACGAAAATAAAGTTTTTAATTCAATTCAAAAACCCACGACTTTGCCTCTATCGTCCTCCTATGAAATAAAGTAGCCCTTA
>JBIOHJ010000152.1:0-6897 GCA_044448905.1 Bacteroidia bacterium
CAAGCTGAATGCATCGTTGCATGTAGTGTTCATGATTCATAAAAAAATACTTTGGGCTGCAGCCAAAAATACTGTTTTAAAAATTTATCTTGGCTTCCTGTAATTCCCGGTCATGACAATTGAATTATTGAAAAAGAAATTTTACTCTGAGCTTAAAGAGCATTATGAGCAGAATGAAATTCGAGCGCTGACTCAACATGCTTTGCAATTTGCTCTTGGTTATTCATCAAGTGACCTGGTTTTGAAAACTAAAGTTCAACCGGATGACAAGATTATTCACAAAGCTCTTGATATTCTGAATCGCTTAAAAATGTATGAGCCCCTTCAATATATTATTGGTGAAACAGAATTTTTGGGATTAAGATTGTTTGTGGACAAGCATGTTTTAATACCGCGTCCTGAAACGGAAGAATTGGTTCAATTTATTATTGATGATTTAGAAGTTCCCGGAACACGCATACTTGATATTGGCACCGGGAGCGGTTGCATTTCGATTGCATTGAAAAATAAATTTAAAAGGGCTAAAGTATTTGCATTGGATATTTCGGCACAGGCATTAAAAACAGCAAAACAAAATGCAAAGCTGAACAAAGCAGAAATTAATTTCATTAAACATGATATTTTCAAAAAGATGCCTTCAGAACTTAACAAGCCATTTGATATTATAATAAGCAATCCACCATACATAAGCCATCATGATAAAATGCATCTTCACCGGAATGTAAGTGATTACGAACCCCATGTTGCTTTATTTGTTGAAGGTAAAAACCCTTTGCTGTTTTATGAACGCATAGCGGAATTATCAGTCGGTAGGCTGCTGAAAAGAGGCGGTAAAATTTATTTTGAGATTAATGAGCTTTATGGCAACGACATTGCAGAAATGATTTTAAAAGGAGGCTTCAGGAATGTATTTATTAAAAAAGATATGAGCGGCAAGGAAAGGATAATACGCGCAATGAAAAAATAATTTTTCCGGCCGGCACATTTTTTTATTTCTCATTTATATTCTCGATTTTCAAATCGGGTCAATAAGATTTTATTTATTTGCACTTTGATGTTTTTAAAAAGCATGTTTAAAAATAACACGGTATTCCTTTTGTTGTTGACATTTATTCCCGGGTTGGCAATTTCGCAATCCGGACCGGATTCTTCTTTAAATAAAAACAAGCTTCAGCTGCTGAAACAATACAATGAAGAGGCAAATACGTATTACAATTCATTTAAAAATGCGCCTGCTTTCGAAAACCTTGTTAAGTATGGCGACCTTAAAGAGAATATTTTCAAAGAGCAAACTGTAAAAGAAACCAGCCTGAAACAAAATGAATGGAATTTTGAGATTGAAAAACAGAAGGCAAAACTGTCAGTAACCAATTCCGAAATCAGTAATTTAGAAAAGGAGCAGGGGTCGCTTATCAGTGAAAAAAACAGGCTTCTCCGGAATACGCTTATTTATTTTGCTGTTATTTTCGGGTTGGCTGCATTTGTTTTGATATCGCGGTTGCGAAAGTTAAAATGGGAAACCACCCTTCAGAAAATATCTGCCATGCAGCTGCTTCACATCCACAAAATGAGTGATGTTGCTGAAAGGGCTGCGGCTGCGGTAAACGACATGCTGTTTTCATTTCATTCGATGCAGGAGCTATCTGAAAAAAGCAAAATATCTCTGTCAAAATTAAAGTCTATGGCGGTAACCTTAAATAAAAGCACTGAGAAAATTGTTACGGCAGAAGAAGACATTACGAAAATCAACACCCTTTCAACGGAAGCAAGATTATTTTCCGACTATATGGATTCGATGATGAAAGCAGGTGATGAAGAAGTGGTGCTGACTAACCTGAATAAAATTATTGAGGAGTCGCTTCAGCTGTCGTATCACTGGATGTGTTCGCGCGATGAAAATTTCAGCTGTACCATTGTTAAAGACCTCGAAAAAATATTACCGCAAATCAGCATTATGCCCGGAGCCATCGGGCAGGCAATGTTTCATTTTTTCAGTAACGCTTTCCGTGCAGTGCTCGAAAGGAAATTACAGGAAGGGAAAAAATTTCAACCAAAAGTCAGCGTAAGTTCGCGTAAGCTGCCGCGCTTTGTGCAGGTTCGCATCAAGGATAACGGAACCGGCATACCTGACGCTGTGGTTCCAAATATATTTAAACCTTTTTACACCACTCATTCTCCTGAAATTTCTGCAGGATTAGGACTCAGTGAAGCTGAGCGCATAATAAAGTTGAAACATAAAGGTGAAATTATTATTGAAACAGAAAGCGGCAGCGGAACTGATGTAGTTATACGTTTCCCTGTTAATACCGTCATGTAATGAGTATAAAAAAAGTTAGTAAACTGGTTAGTGCGCGAAAAGTCTTTACCATGCTTTTCCTGGTGAGCAATTTTTATTTTTCGGGTGCGCAGGATATAAATATTGGCCCTGATAATATTCCAAAAATTATTGAGAAAATTAAAAATTCTTATGAACTTGATAAGTTAAACGAATGCCGCATTAAACTCCGGAATATTGATTTTTCAGAATTAAGCCGTAATGAGCAGGAGCAGTATGCGATGGCATACCACGAGCTTGCGTATGCGTACCGCAATCACCGCTGGGTACGGCCTGCTTTTGATATTTATCAAAAATATATTGCGCTTCGCGATACGATATTAATGACAGATAAAATTACCAGGATGCAGGAAATTGAGAGTAAAAATAAAACCATCAATAACCGGCTTCTGAACGAGATTTCAGAAAAAGAAAAAATAAAACAAACTTTACTGGACGATAAAGCAGCCATTACCGGGATGAAAAAAAAATACAGAATTTGGACTATCGTGCTAACTATTTTAGCTGTGGCTGCTTTTATTTATTTCCTCACAGGAATTGACCGCAAATACCGCATTTTGAAAATAAGTAAAGAGGAAAACCGCAAACAGATACTTTCAGTAAGCCGTGCGGCATGGAAAGGGCAAATGTCGGCAGGTGCGCTTAACAGGATTAGTTATTTAAATAAGCTGGTTTGGGAACAAACGGTAAATTCAGAACAACAATTGGCTGATACGGAAATTGAGTTAAGGGCAATTAAAGAAACGGGGGGGCTGATCAAAAATATTAAAGATGATATTTCAAGAATGAAACAGCTATCTGAAATTATTTCAAAAGAAATCGAAAAAATTATGCAGGAGATTCCCGTTTTAAAGCCGAAAATGGAAACAGTCATGCCCATGCCTGAAACGGATAATTCCGATGAAGCATAAAAGTATATTCATTCTTTTTTCTTTTTTATAAAAAATTTTTTGAATTGGCATGGTGTGCAACCCCAGCCTAAAAAGAAAAAAGGCTTCTTACGGGAAGCCTTGTAATAAAAATAGTAATAACCAAAAACCGGGTATATGTACGAAGCCTCTTTATCAAGGTTTCATTTTTTTGAGAAAGTTTTAATAGGGTTAAGCAACTTAGCCGGTTTTATTGGCTATTCGTAAATTCGAACACATTAGTTATTCGTGGTTAAAGCCTTCTTAGCTCAGCTGGTAGAGCAACGCTTTCGTAAAGCGTGGGTCGCAGGTTCGATTCCTGTAGAAGGCTCAGAGAAATTTTAAGTTTTTTGATTTTTTTCTACGAAAAAAAACTAAAGTAATACACAAACCTGTCAGTTCAGTTTAAATGTTATATAAAGCGTCATTCCACCTACTTTCACTTTGGTTCCGTTTTGTTTGCCGGGCAACCAGTCGGGCATTTTGTTAATTACACGCAGCGCTTCTTCGTCACAGCCATAACCAATTCCTTTCAGTATTTCGGCATTGCGAATTTTTCCTTCCTTATCAACCATAAATTTCACATACACCCTGCCTTCAATTCCATTTTCTCTTGCAAAATCAGGATATTGGAGATCAGACTGTAGAAACTGGAGCATTTTTTTTACTCCCCCGGGGAATGAGGGCATTTCTTCCACGAAAGTGAAAATCTTATCATCCGGCTGTTCAGGAACAACAGAGTTTTCTGGAGGAGGAATCCTTTCGGTAGTTCCTTCCTGCGTTTGTGTTCCCGCCTGTATTTGTTCCATTTTTTCCTGCGGAGGAAGCTCTTCTTCCACAGCTTCTTTATCAATTACTATTGGCGGAATAAACTTAATAGTTTGCTGAATGGAAGGAGGAGGAGATGCCGGGAGAGGAGGCGGATCAGATTTGTCAACAGGAGGCGGATTAGAAAGCACAAATACTTCTGCTTGCTTCAACCTGTTTTCAAGAATCTCCTTATTTAAAATTCGATATATAAATGGAATAATAACAGCAGAAAATAAAAATAGTGCTGATGCAATAAATGAAATGACCAGCCGCTTCCTGTAATGAAGCCTTAATTCGTATGCGCCATATTCTTTACGCTTATGTTCAAATATGATTTTGATTCTGCAGGCTGATGCAGGATCATTCCATTTATCATAAATCATCACTACATCTTTTGAACAATTGTTAAAACCGTTCAAAGATGTAAAAAAACTATAAATAGATTTTTGTGAGTCAGTTTTTATTCCTTTTCAATTTTCACTGACGTCATTGTCAAAGAGCCTGCAACAGCTTTATCATTGAATAAACTCAATTTTTCATTTTGCTCTTTTAAAGCTAATGTATAAAGCAAAGGCAGATAATGTTCGGGAGTAGGAATTGCTAAATCAAATGCTTTTCCCTGCGACTTGTAATTAATAAGTTGCTGATGGTTGTTTGATAGAATAAAATTTTTCATTTTCTCCCGAGCTTCAAGCGCCCAGTCAAAGCCAAAGTCAGTTTCATTCATTTTATCCCATGCAGCCATTCTGAGATTATGAACCATGTTTCCGCTACCGATAATCAGCACCCCTTTTTTTCGAAGCGATGAAAGTTCTTTTGCCAGTTCATAATGATATTGCGGTGATTGAGAATAATCCAGGCTTAATTGAATTACCGGAACATCAGCATCCGGGTAAAGATGTTTTATCACACTCCATGCACCATGGTCAAGCCCCCATTTGTCATCCAAACCCACTTGAGTTTTTTTAATAATTTTTTTTGTTTCTCTTGCCAGCTCAGGACTTCCCGGTGCAGGATATTGCACATCAAATAATGCTTGTGGAAATCCACCAAAGTCGTGAATGGTTGTAGGCTTTTCCATTGCGGTTACAAAAGTCCCGCGTGTTTCCCAATGTGCCGATACGCATAATATCGCATTCGGTTTCGGCAATGTTTTTCCGATTTCTTTCCACCCTTTTGAAAATTCATTGTCTTCAATAGCATTCATCGGGTTGCCGTGGCCTAAAAACAATACAGGCATTTGCTCTGTGCTGCCAAAGGGTTCTGTCATTTTATTCAGTTCTTTCAGTTTCATTGCGGCTCCTGCTAATGGTAATATTGCTACTGATTGAAGAAATTTCTTTCTATCCATAGGATAATTTATAGTTGCTAAGGTAGCGAAAAATTGCAATGAGAAATTTTGATTCCAATGACCATTGAAGATTGCAAGCTGATTTATTTATTTTTATGCCTCCAATATGAAACCGCATTTATACTTTATTGCTATTATTCCGCCTGCCGGAGTATTCGCTGAAATTGAAACGATCAAAAAGGAATTTTCGAAAAAATATAGCAGTCACCGCGCTTTAAAATCCCCGGTACATATCACCTTGCAGATCCCGTTCCGAAGAATGGAGACAATTGAAAAGCCTCTTGATCGGCTATTAAAAGTTTTCACTGTTTTATATCAGCCATTTGAAATTGAATTAAATGGATTTAATCATTTTCATGACAAGGTAATTTTTATCAAAGTAGTTGAAAATAAAAACCTCGATTCATTGTTTGGGAATTTAAATATTGCATTACGCACGCAACTGAATTTTTCAGAGCAGGAAACACCGCAGCGTTTTAATCCACATGTAACAGTTGCTTACCGCGATCTTGTACCTGAACAGTTTAAAATAGCATGGGAGCAGTTTCAGCACAGAGGTTTTTCTAAAACATTTTCAGCAACAAAAATTTCACTGTTGAAGCATAACTCCAAATTCTGGGAAATAATCAATGAATTTTCGTTTGAGGGATTTAGTTCTTGAGATTAGATTAGCCTTTCAGGATTTTATATATTTACGATTCAAAAAATTATTCATACTATGAAAAACTTAATGTTATTTATTCCGGTTGCTTATTTAATAATATCATGCAGCGATCGCAAAACGGAAGTCGTAAAAAATGAAATAACTCTAAAAGAATATTTTCTCCCGGCTGATTCAGGGGTTCAAAACGGTGGCGTGAAAATTATTTCTGTTAACACACCTAAGGGAAACTTTAAGGTATGGACAAAACGGTTTGGAAATAATCCGAAGATAAAGGTTTTGTTATTGCATGGTGGTCCCGGCTGTACACATGAATACTTCGAATGCATGGAAAATTTTTTTCCTCCTGAAGGAATTGAATTTATTTATTACGACCAGCTGGGCTCGGGTAATTCGGATAATCCAAAAGACACTTCGCTATGGAATCTATCACGTTTTGTAGAGGAGGTAGAACAGGTGAGGATTGTTCTCGGATTAAATAAAGATAATTTTTACCTGCTCGGTCATTCGTGGGGCGGAATTCTTGCCACCGAATATGCATTGAAGTATCAGCAGAATATTAAAGGTTTAATTATTTCCGATATGATGTCAAGCTGCCCTGACTATGGAAAGTATGCTGATGATGTGCTTGCCAAAACCATTGATCCTCATGTATTGGATACGATAAGAATGATTGAAGCAAAAGGAGATTTTGCAAATCCGAAATATATGGAATTGTTGATGCCTCATTTTTATGGACAGCACATTTGCAGGATTCCGCTTGAATCATGGCCAGAACCAATGACACGTTCTTTTAATAAGCTGAATCAGGAAGTTTATGTAATGATGCAGG